>JACQOJ010000098.1 GCA_016202605.1 Betaproteobacteria bacterium | reverse complement strand
CACGGCGCAGCTTGGAATGACGTCGCAGGAATTGATGTACGCGGGGTGGCACGGAAAAAGGCCGTTCGACAAGCCCATGCGCAACTGGCGGGTCATCGGCATTGTTACGCCGGTATTGGCGAATCACGTGATTACGCTGGCCTCGAACAATATCAAGACCGCGTCCGACCTGAAAGGCAAGGTCTTCGCAATCGGGGCGCCGGGCTCTATGGCGGCGGACCAGATGAACCTGTTCCTCGAGCACACGGGGCTCAAATCGGCGCTTGAAGCGAGGATGTTGCCGCATCAGGACTACCCAAGCATGCTGCTGGACGGCAAGGTTCAGGTGATCAACCGGGCGGGGAGCATACCCGCGGCTACAGTTGACGAGATCGGAGCGCAAAAGCCGGTCAGTCTGGTCGACTTCGGACCGTTGCTGGAAAAAAGCGGATTCCTGAAGAAATACACCTTTTTCCAGAAGGTCGTAGTGAAGGGTGGCACCTACAAGGGCGAGAAGCGCGACGTGACGTTATTCGGCTCCGCCGGGTACCTCATCGCGCACAAGGACGTGCCGGATGCGGTGGTCTACGAATTTACCAAGCTCGCCTATTCCGAAGACAACATACGTCAGGTCAACATGGCGTTCAAAGGGGCGAACCTGAACCGCGCCGACCCCTTGACCGGCAATATCGGCCCGGTTCATCCGGGGGCGGCGAAATTCTGGAAGGAAATAGGGGTGGCGGTTCCCGATCCCGTGCTCAAGTAATCGCGCTCGGGAAACCAAGGGCAAGCCATGCCGGGCGGGCAGGCTGTCGTGCTGGTGCGGTTCGACCAGGTTCCGCGTAAATTCGAGGCCGGGTGGAATCGGTGGTACGACACGGAGCATATTCCCGCCATGCTCCGGGTGCCTGGATTCGTCACTGCACGCCGCCTCAAGATGACGCCGCCGCTTTCGCCGGAAACCGGCACGCAGCCGTCGAGCCCGCTATACCTTACGCTCTACGATCTCGCGGACAAAAATGCGGTCGAAAGCGACCGCTTTCTGAGGGATCGCAATTCGCCCTGGACTTCGTGGGTAAGGAGCTGGTATACGCGCCGCCTGCGCATCAAGGCGCACCGGATTTCCCGGATTTGCGCGCCGTCGCATCACGCTACCGCGCCACGAGCGGCCTGAAATGACCGCCAACTCCAGGAGTTTGTCGCTCTTGGCCCCGACAAACTTCAAACCCGAGTCTGAAAAAACGATCGGCTGATGAGAGCAGGCCGCATGAGGCGAGCCCGCCGGCCGTCTTCCGGGGAGTTTTGAATGGCAAACGACGCGACCATCAAACCAAGCCGGTTCCAGCGGCTGCTTCAGGAATCCGAGGGCGTGCGCGCGATCCGAACGTTCTCCGGCGCGTGGCACGGCATTTTCAAGACGGTGGCGGCGGGTTACAGCGTTTTGCTGATCTACTCCGTGATATCCAGCCAATGGACTTCGGCCGAGCTGCGCGGCATGTTCATCATGCTGGTGGCGGTAATGATCTTCCTGCGCGACCCGGCGACCGGGAAATCGCCCATGCATCGGCCGAGCGCGGTGGATTTTGTATTGATCCTGCTGAGTGTCGCTGCATTCGGCAACTTTGACCTGGACTATGAGCAGATGGCATGGCGGGCCGGAGCCCCGACGATGCGTGACGTGATTTTCGGCGTTATCGCGATCGGGCTGGTGCTGGAAGCGTGCCGCCGCGCGATGAGCGTGATTCTGCCCGCGTTGGCGCTGCTCCTGCTCCTGTACGCCTATTTTGGGCCCTACCTGCCGGGTACGTTGTTCGCTCATCAGGGCTTCTCCGCGGCCCATATCGTCGGGGATGTTTACGCCTCGATGAACGGCATCTTCGGGTTTGTCGCCTACGTGTTCATCGCGTTCGTGATGCTGTTCGTGATCATGGGATCGCTCTTCGAGCGGTTCGGCGCCGGCACTTTCTTCATCGATTTGCCGGTCGCTCTCATGGGGCGTGTTCGGGGTGGTCCGGCCAAGGCCGCGGTAGTGGCAAGCGGCTTGTTCGGCAGTATCTCCGGCAGCGCCACCGCCAACGTGGTGGCGACCGGCACCTTCACCATCCCGCTCATGAAAAAAACCGGCTATCGGCCGGAGGTGGCGGGGGCCATCGAGTCGGCCGCGTCCACCGGCGGGATGTTCATGCCGCCGGTCATGGGGGCCGGGGCGTT
>JACQOJ010000096.1 GCA_016202605.1 Betaproteobacteria bacterium | reverse complement strand
GGAACCCTTCATCGACCGACGCGGCCGGCGGGCCGCCACTTCTGGATGCGGTTGTTGCCGTAGTCCACGGCGAACACGGTGCCATCCTCAGCCGCGGCGACGGCGATCGCATAATTGAACTCACCCGGGCCTTGTCCCTGCGTGCCGAAGCTCGTCAGGAATTCACCGTCGGCGGTGAATTTCTGTATGCGATGATTGTAGAAATCAGCGACGAACACGCTGCCCGACTCGTCAACGGCCACCCGCGTCGCGGTTGCGAACCAGCCGCTGAACGGCCCGAAGATGTTCATCGCGAACGGCCCGCCCCATTTGCGGCGGAAGCCGCCGTCCGGGCTGAAGGCCTGAATCCGGTCGTTATAGCCGTCCGCGACGTAGAGCGTGCCGTCAGCGCCAAGCGCAACGTCGGTTGGATAATTGAACTGTTCTGCCCAGATGCCGATCTTGCCCGTCGTGCCCCATTGCCGCACAAAACCGCCATCGGCTTTCAGCTGCTGCACGCGCTGATTGTAGAAGTCCGCGACGAACAAGTCACCATTGGGCGCCACCGCTACGCCACCCGGCGCGCTGAACGCGCCGGGACCATTGCCCGGCTTGCCGATGACGCGTTTGGGCGTGCCGTCGAGGGCGAAGACCTGCACCCGGTCGTTGAAATATTCGGCCACATAGAGCTCGTTACCGTGAGCGGTGAGGTTCATCGGCCTGCCGAGCTGCCCGGGCTCCTTGCCGGGGGCTCCGAACTGCCGCCTGAAGCGGCCGTCGAAATCGAATACCTGAATGCGGCCGTTGCGCGAGTCGGAGACGAACACTTCGCCCTCCGCGACAGCGATGCCGATCGGATCGTTGAATTGTCCCGGACCGTCGCCTTTCTCGCCCCACGCGGTCGCAAACCGATAAGGCGGCTCTTTTGCCGAAGGCACGAACGCAAGCCAGCCGCCGGCCGCGAGAATCACGGCTGAGACGGCAAGGTTGCGCGCGAGCTTGAGAACGGTCTTCGCCTTCACGTCCGGACGGCGCTCAGAAGTTGATGCGGAAGCCCGCATTGAAGATGTAGTCGTTTTTCAGCGCTGTACCGTTCAGGTCCTGCACGACCGGAATCTGCACGCCGGCTTCGAGGATCCATTTCTTGGTGACGTACTGCAATCCCGGAGAGAGAAACAAAGTGGTGCCGCCCGAGTTCCCGTCTCTGGTTCCGCCGACCCGGTTTTTCTCGGCATGAACGAGATTCGCTTCGAGCACTCCGTAGAGAAAGGCTGGAACCCCGCTGCCGAGTTGTTGCGGCCACAGGCGATACTGCAAGGAAACGTCGAACCTGCTGACGTCTCCAGACCGAAAGCCATTCGCCTCGCGATTAGCGCGGTAACTCAGCTGGCTGTCGACCTGGAAATCGAGCGTCTGATAAGTGGCGACGGCCCCGCCCAGCCAATCCCGGGAGCCGGAGCCGAGCTGGACGGGAGGCGGCAGGCGTCCCAAGCCGTCTTGCGCATTGTCGCTTCCCGTCGGCGCTTTCACGCCCAGGAAGGGAGCGACTCGAAACGTGCGCCCCAGCGCATTGCTTTCATAGGCGGTATATCGGCCGATCACCATAAGGTCACCGAAACCCTGATCGCTGCGTGAGACGCGCTGTCCGCCCATGTCCATGTCGAGACGTTTACCGAGATAAGGCAGAACGCCGAACAAGGCGAAATCCCGAGTTACGCCATAACCCAGCACGGAAATGAGTCCGGAAACTCTCACATCGCGGTTGGCCGGGGAGGGATCGCGCGAGTTATTGTCGTAGATGAATTGCCCGCGCAGCACCCATCCGTCTTCATGCACGGGAAGAGCAGTGTTGAATGTGATGGGCGCGCTCCACGCCGTCCCAACGGAGACCAACAGGACCGGAATGCCCCAATGGTGCAGCAGCGTTTTCATGGCGTGGCTGCTACTTGGTCGGGGCGCCCACTTGCGCTCGCTCGAAACCACGGAGGCTGAAGCCGGCGTCCTTAACCGCTTTTTTCGCCGCCGTCTCATCGAGAGTTGTTCCCTCGGCCATCGTGACAGTCACGATGCCGGTGGCAATGTCCACTTCGACTCGCTGAACGCCTTTAATGGCGCTGAGCTTTTTCTCGATGCCATACGCACAAAACGGGCAAGCGAGTCCATCGACGCGGAGTTTGTAGCCCTGTGACGTCGCGAATGCGCTCGTGGACGTCAGCACCAGACCCAGAGCCAAGATGGCGCGCCGCCAAAACCTTGTCATGGCAAAATCTCCGTGTGTTCCTATCGGGAAAGTTTAAACCCTGGAGTGGCATCCGGAGTCAAGGACTTCTCTGTTGCGCGTCATAAGCGGCACTTCGACCGCGCCTGGTCCAGGTGCCCCACACGCTTCCGGCAAGCAGCGTTCCAAGCCCAATCCATACCAGCGAAGGATGCACAAACAAGCCCACCGCAGCGGCGCCTGCGCCTACGACCCCGACCCAGAACGGCGTCATGGCTGCACGGGTTCGCGTCGACCGGTAGAGCACCCACAGCGTGAACCCGATAAAACCAAAAAACAGCGGAAACAGGATGAAATCGTTGATCAGGAATCCCAAACCGAAAGCGCCAAATGCGCCCACTACCGCAGGGACCCCGAGGCAGCACGCCGCTGTGACACTGCTGCCCACAAATCCAGTCATCTCTTTGAATAGCTCTTTCATAATCCTTCGTTCCTAAACGGGTCCAGAAATCAGCTTTGTCCCCGACCTAGCCCGCGCAGCAGGAGAGCTGCTTCACATTCCTGCTGAACGTTTGCGCGCAGAGCTTGAGTCCTTCGACCATTGTCAGATAAGGGAAGAGTTGTCCCGCAAGATCATCGACTGTCATGCCGTTGCGGATCGCGAGCGCAGCGGTCTGGATCAGCTCTCCGGCCTGATCTGCCACCGCCTGCACGCCCAGCAAACGTCCGGTTCCTGCCTCCGTGACCATCTTGATAAACCCCCGCGTGTCGAAATTGGCCAGCGCGCGCGGCACATTGTCCAATGTGAGAGTGCGCGAATCCGTTTCCATGCCCTTGAGCCTTGCCTCGGCCTCCGTGAGGCCGACGGTCGCGACCTGCGGATCAGCGAAGACGACCGCCGGCATCGTCGCCAGATCGAGAGCGGCGTCGCCGCCCGTCATGTTGATTGCGGCGCGCGTGCCGGCAGCGGCTGCAACGTAAACGAACTGCGGTTGATCGGTGCAATCGCCTGCCGCATAAATGTCCAGCACCCCGGTCCGCAAGTGATCGTCCACCTGAATCGCGCCGCGCCGGTCCAACTTAATGCCGATTGCCTCGAGGTTGATGCCGGAAGTGTTCGGACGGCGACCGGTCGCCACCAGGAGGCGATCCCCGCAGATGACGCCGGCGCTGGTTTCGACCTGGAACATCTCGTCGCGATGTGCGACCGACCGCGTTTGAGTGTGCGTCAGGATTTTCATGCCTTCGTTGTTGAGCGCCGCCTCAAGCGCTTCCCCGATCGCCGGATCCTCGCGGAACAGGATCTTGCTGCGCGCGATCATGGTCACCTTGGAGCCCAGCCGCAGGAAAGCTTGCCCGAGCTCCACTGCGACGATGGACGATCCGATGATAACCAGATGTTCGGGAAGTTCTTCCGCCACCAGCGCGTCGGTGGAAGTCCAATAGGGTGATTCCTTGAGTCCTGGTACCGGCGGAACGGCAGGGGAT
>JACQOJ010000012.1 GCA_016202605.1 Betaproteobacteria bacterium | reverse complement strand
GTTCCCGCCTGCGGGATGCGACCGCGCAAGCGCGCAGGCGACTGACACGATGATGTCTCAACCGCGCTCCTCCGGGACGGAAGTCGCGCGCTGGAGCGCGGAGCAGGGTTCCCGCCTGCGAGATGCGACCGCTTCCGACTTTTCTGTGGCTGTCATTCCCGAGTAGTCGGGAATCCAGTTTCAACATCGCAGAATTGGATGCCCGCCCCCGATTAATGCACTCGAGGGCAGGCTCTGCGCGGGCATGACAGAAGTTGGTGCGGGAATGACACATCCACCGGTCACTGGTCACCGGTCGCGCCTTTGTCTCCCATTGTCCGTCTGCACGGGAATGAAAGCTGCTGCCGACTCAGAGCCGTATTTCACACCGACCCGCTGCGCGGCTGCAGCATCATCTTCGACAGCATCGCGATCGGCAGCAACCCCGCCGCGACGATGGTGAGCGCCGCGGTCGATGCCTCGGTCAGACGTTCGTCGGAGGCGAGATTGAAAGCCTGCACCGCCAGTGTATCGAAGTTGAACGGCCGCATGACGAATGTCGCCGGCAGCTCCTTCATCACGTCGACGAACACCAGCAGTCCCGCGATCAGCGCGCTGCGCAAGAGCAGCGGTGCGTGCACTCTCGCAAGCGTCGCGCCCGGGCCAAGACCCAGCGAGCGCGCCGCGTAGTCCATGCTGGGCGTTATCTTCGCCAGGCCCGCCTCGATGGTCTGCAGGGAAACGGCAAAGAATCTCGCGAGATAGGCGTACACCAGCGCCGCGATTCCGCCGGTGAGCAGCAACCCCGCCTCGATGCCCGTCAACGCCGAGATTCCCGCGGCCAGCGCGTGATCGAGGCGTGTGACCGGGATGAGCACGCCGACGGCGATGACCGCTCCGGGTACCGCGTAGCCGAGACCCGCGATGCGGTTCGCGCCCCGCACCAGGGCGCTCTTGCTGGAACGCGCGGCATAACCGACAAGCAGCGCGAGCGCGATTGCGAGTGCCGACGTGATAGTCGCAAGCGTCACGGTGTTGAACGTAAGTTCCACGTAGCGCGCCCCGAACTGCGCGTCGCCGGATGTCAGCGCCATGTGCAGCATGATGCCGGCCGGCAGAAAAAACCCCAGCGCGAGCGGGATGGCGCACGCGATCAGGGCGACCAGCGCCATGAGGCCGCGCAACCGATAGGGATAGGTCGCGCGCCGGCGGTGAGACGTGTTATGAAAACCGGCGCGCCCGCGCGAGAAGCGCTCGACGAGCAGGATGACGAATACGAATCCCAGCAGCGTCGCCGAGAGCTGCGCCGCCGCCACGTGATCGCCGAGCGAAAACCAGGCGCGGTAGATGCCTGTGGTGAAGGTCTGCACGCCGAAGTACGACACCGTGCCGAAATCGGCCAGGGTTTCCATCAGCGCCAGCGCCGTGCCCGCCGCGATGGCCGGGCGGGCGAGCGGCAGCGCGACATGCAGAAAGGCCCGCCATCCGTTGTATCCCGAGACGCGCGCGACCTCGAGCATGCTGTCGGACTGTTCGAGAAACGCCGCCCGCGCGAGCAGGTAGACGTAGGGATACAGCACGAACGAGAGCATGGCGACGGCGCCCCACAGCGAGCGCACGTCGGGAAACCAGTAATCGCGCGCTCCCCAGCCCGTCCATTCGCGCAGCAGGCTCTGCACAGGCCCCGCGAACTGCAGGAAATCGGTATAGGCGTAAGCCATCACGTACGCCGGCACCGCCATCGGCAGCAGCAGCCCCCACTCGAGCAATCTCCGCCCCGGGAAACGGCACATCGTCGTAAGCCATGCCGTGGTCACGCCGATCGTGATCACTCCATATGCGACGCCGAACATGAGCCCGAGCGAATTGACGATGTACTCGGGCAGCACGGTCGCCACCAGATGCGGCCATGTTCCCTCACTCGGGAGGAAGACATTCGCCAGCACGACGACGACGGGAACAGAAAGCAGCGCGGCAAGCGCGACTGCCAGCACGCTCAACGCGCCCGGCCGTCCCGCACCTGCCGGAGATACGGGGACTTCACTGCTGGCAGCGAGGGTGCTCATCTGGAAGGTTGTGCCGTTGGAACAAGGTTGCCTGGTTTACGTTCGCACGAAAACACTTCTGAAGTCATGGGTTACGTAACCCAAGGAACTCACGCCCAATTTTCATTGTAACAAGAATCATTTTCATCGGCAAAACGGTATAATCGCCATCATGTCAGCACTGCTCGAATTGAGAGGGATCAGCCAGGCATACGACGGGCGGCAAGTCCTGAGCGAACTCACCTTCACTGTTGCCAAAGGCTCCATCGCCTGCCTGCTGGGCGCAAGCGGCTGCGGCAAGACCACCGTCCTGAGATGCATCGCCGGCTTCGAACCGGTGACCGCCGGCGAGATCCTGCTCCACGGTCAGCTCATGAGCCGGGTGGGGCTCACGGTGGCGCCGGAAAAACGGCGCATCGGCATGGTCTTCCAGGATTATGCGTTGTTCCCGCATCTCACTGTCGCACGCAACATCGCGTTCGGCTTGCGCGATATGACAGAAGGCGAACGCGCCGCCCGGGTGGCGGAACTGCTGGCGACAGTCGGGCTCGAGCAGTTGAAAAGTCACTATCCCCAGGAACTGTCCGGCGGGCAGCAACAGCGCGTCGCGCTGGCGCGGGCGCTGGCGCCGCGTCCCGATCTCATGCTGCTGGACGAGCCCTTTTCCAACCTTGACGTCGAGATGCGCGAGCGCCTGAGCCTGGAAATCCGCGACATTCTCAAGCAGCAGAACACCACCGCGATCCTCGTGACGCACGATCAGCACGAGGCCTTCAACATCGCCGACGAGATCGGACTCATGGCCGGCGGCTCGATCGACCAGTGGGACACGCCCTATACGCTCTACCACGAGCCGGCAACGCGCTTCGTCGCGGATTTCATCGGCCAGGGCGCGTTTCTCCCGGGCACCGTGCTCGACGGCAATCGCGTCAGGCTCGAGCTGGGAATTCTCGAGGGACGTGTCACGCACTCGTGGCCGGAAGGCTCGGTGGTCGACGTGCTGCTGAGACCGGACGACATCCTGCACGACGACACCAGCCCGCTGCGGGCGCGGGTCCTGCACAAGGCCTTTCGCGGCGCGGAATTTCTCTACACGCTGCAGCTTCCCGGCGGAGGGCGCGTGATGTCGCTCGTGCCCAGTCATCACGACCACGCGATCGGAGAGCAGATCGGAATCCGGCTGGAGGTCGATCATCTCGTCGCCTTCCCGCGCGCCCAGGCGCATTAGCCGTCTGTCGCCGGTCGTCCCGCGCCGTCACTGCGAGGCCCGCCGGCGCGGCGGGTGGGATCCCGCCGCTCACTGCATCCGGGACCGCACCTCGCGCGCAAGCTCGTACACCGCCATGGCGTAATTCACGCTGCGGTTGTAGCGCGTGATCACGTAGAAGTTGTGCAGGCCGAACCAGTGCTGGAGTCCGGTTTCGGTCTCCAGCACGAACAATGCGGCTTCCGTTTCGTCATCGACCGGAACGAGCGCGACCACGCGCCGGCGCCTGAGTTCTCCGATCTTGATGTGCGGCTTGATGCCCGCGGCGAGCACGGCATCGACATCGCTTTCACCCGCATCGGCACGAACGGCGATGGGCGCACCCTGCTTCCAGCCGAAAGCCCGGTAGTAATTGGCGACACTGCCGATGGCGTCCGCCGGGCTGTCCAGCAGATCGGGTTTGCCGTCGCCGTCGAAATCCACTGCGTACTTGCGATAACTGCTCGGCAGAAATTGCGGAATGCCCATCGCGCCCGCATACGAACCCCTGACACCGAGAATATCGAACCCGGTCTCGCGCATGAGCAGCAGGAACTCTTCCAGCTCCGCCCTGAAAAATTCCGCCCGCTGCGGGTAATCGAACGCAAGCATGGTCAGCGCCTCGACCACCCTGTAGGAGCCGGTCTGACGCCCGTACAGCGTTTCGATCCCGATGGTCGCGACGATGATTTCTTCAGGCACGCCGTACTCGCGGCTGGCGCGCGCAAGCGCCGCCGCGTTGTCTCTCCAGAAACCGACACCGCCTGAGATGCGGGCCTCTTCGATATAGCGGCTGCGGAATTCATGCCACGGTCGTGCGGTTCCGGGCGTCGATATCGCCCGGATCACCGCCGGTCGCGGCCGGACCTTGCGGAACATCTGGCGCAGCGCGCGGCGTTCGAATTGATGCTTGCGCGCCATCTCCTCGATGAACGCTTCGACCTCGGGACGCAGTTGTCCCTGCGCGGGAGCCGCTGTCAGCGGCATGCACGACAGCGCCAGGACGGCGATCCAGCCGAGCGCCCTCCTCCGTGCGCGCCGTCCCCGCGGCCCGGCGGCACGCCGATCAGCCATCGTTGAATTTCGCGGCCAGTTCCGGAGCGAACTTCCCATCGATGAGGATGTAGAGCATGCGGCAGGGCTTCTCCGAACGATTGCTCCACGCGTGATTGGTGCCGCGCTGAATGACGACATCGCCGGCCTTGAGATGAATATCCTCATCGTCGAGCAGAAGATGGATCTCGCCGGAGAGCACCACCGCGTAATCGACCGTTTCGGTGCGGTGCATGAACGGATGGCGGCCCCCGCGTCCGAACGTGGAGGCCGCTTCGTTGCCCATTGCCCTGAACACCTCCCGCGCCTTTCCCGGATCGAGGTTGCGTATGGCCTCGGTTTCGGGGGCGATCTCGGAAATGCGGATGACGGTGCCGTGCGCGGACGGGTGGATCTGCCGCGGTCCGAGCGTGGGATCCGGCTCCCGGTCGGTGAGGACGACCGGCATCGCCGCTGTTTTCCAGATATCCATCGAGATATGGCCCGGGCGCAGCGGATTGGTGCGAACCGAAGGCGCGAATCCGTCCGAGATGACGATCGCCTTTCCGTTTTCATCGTGGCCCGTGACTACCCGTCTGATCCGTCCTTCCATCCGGCCTCCCAGTCATGACAAGTAAATTCATCAGAAGCATTGAAACCGCCGATGAGCGTCTTATTTTCCCGGTTCTTGAAGCGGCTTCAGGACAGGCGGCCGGGGACTCTCATTCCGGCTGGATGCCGGCCAGACGCGCGAGCTCGGAGAATTTTTTCACTGCGCTCTCGAGGAACGCCCTCAACTCCGCGGGGCTGCTGCCCACGGGATGGAGCCGCAGCGCGAGCAGCCGCTCCCGCACCTGGGGCTCCGCGATGGCCGCCCGGGTCTCCTTGTGCAATCTCGCGACGATCCGGGCCGGGGTCTTCGCCGGCGCGAACACGCCGTACCAGCTGGCGGCCTCCATGTCCATGCCCGAGACGCCCGCTTCCGCCATCGTCGGCACGTCGGGCAGAAACGCCGCGCGCGACCGGCCGTTGTAGGCGAGCGGCCGCAGCCTCCCGGCCTTGATGTGCGCGAGGCCGAGCGGCGTGGTCACGAACATGACCTGGATCTCGCCGCCGAGCAGCCCGGTGATCGCCGGACCGGCGCCCTTGTACGGCACATGCACCATGCTCGTCCCGGCGCGCGCGTTAAACAGCGCTCCGGCAAGATGCAGCGTATTGCCCACTCCGGCCGAACCGTATGCGAGCTTCGTACCCGGCTTGCGGGCGAGCGCGATCAACTCTTTCACCGAATTGACCGCCACGCCGGGGTTGACCACCAGAATATGCGCTTCCCCGGTCGCGACATTCGTGACCGGCGCAAAGTCCCTCATCACGTCGAACGGCAGCTTGCGATAAATGCTCGGGTTCACGGCGAAAGACGCCGACGTCAGAAGAAGCGTGTGGCCATCGGGCGCCGCTTTCGAGACCATCTCGGCGCCGATGATACCGTTCGCGCCGGGGCGATTGTCCACGACGAAGGGCTGCCCCATCCGGCTCGCCAATTGCTGCGTCGTGATCCGGGCCACCGTGTCGGGCGCGCCGGCGCCGAAGCCGACGATCACGCGCACCGGCCGGCTGGGGTAGCCCTGGCTCCAGGACACGCTCCCGCACAACAGCGCCGCAAGGGTAGCTGCGACGACAAAAGACTCTCGTAACACGAATAGACCTCCTCGCTTCCCGAAAACGCGTGTACCGGAACTTCTTTTCGTCTTCACGCGGTGGCGGATGCGTGATTGTAAGGGTTAGATCGACGTTCGAACACCCGCACGCGTCCCACGTTCACTTGATGCCGATTCCGGCACGATGCTAGACTGCCCCGCACGCGTCGTCCAACAAGAATTCAACGGATGTCCCGTCCCGACGGGGAACGCCGGGTTCCGGAAATTGGATGCCCGCCCCCGACTACAGCACTCGGGGGCGAGGGATTTCATCCATCCCCGATGGGACATTCATGAGAGGAGGATAAGCGTATGACGCCATATATTGGAGCACGACCGATTTGCGCCATGCTGATTTTGGGTATGGCCGGCGCCGCTCTCGCCCAGGGCGGCTATCCCCAGCGCCCGATACGGATCGTCGTGCCGTCGTCACCCGGAGGCGGCACGGATATCCTGACGCGTTTCCTGACCCCGAGCCTCTCGCAGCGCCTGGGCCAGCCGGTGGTCGTGGACAATCGCGGCGGCGCGGGCTCGATCATCGGCAACGACGTGGTGGCCAAGTCTCAGCCCGACGGCTACACGCTGCTGATGGGGATTTCGACACTCGCCATCCTGCCCGCGCTGCACAGGAAGTTGCCATACGACGCGCTGCGCGACCTCGCGCCGATTACGCAGACCATTTCAGCGCCCAACATTCTCGTGGTGCATCCGTCCCTGCCGGTGAAGTCCGTGAAGGAGCTGATCGCCTTCGCCCGCAGCCGTCCCGGCGAGCTCAACTTCGGTTCGGCGGGAAAAGGAACCAATCCTCATCTCTCGATGGAGCTCTTCCTGAGCATGACGGGCCTCAAGATGGTGCACATCCCGTACAAGGGCCTGGGGCCCGCGATCCCCGATCTGCTGGCGGGACATATCGCGGTCATGACGGCGACGATGCTCACCGGTCTTCCTCATGCCAGAACGGGGCGCCTGCGCGCCCTGGGCGTGACCGGCGCCAGGCGTATCAGCGCTGCGCCGGATATTCCGACGGTGGCGGAGGCCGGCGTACCCGGTTACGAAGCCACCCAATGGTACGGGTTGCTCGCGCCCGCCGGCACCCCCCGCGACATCGTTGCCAGGCTCAATACCGAGCTGGTGGCTGTCCTCCGGACGCCCGCGATCGGCCAGAAGTTTGTCGCTGACGGCGCCAATCCCGTGGGAAATACGCCGGAGGAGTTCGCGCACGTCCTGCGTGCGGAAACCGGCAAGTGGGCGAAAGTCGTGCAGGCGGCGGGGATCAGGCCGGAGTAAAGCGTCAGCCGTGTTTGCCCACCTTCCAGCCGTGGCGTTGCAAATGCTTCCCGCCGAATTCGATCGGTTCGGATTCGAGCGGAACCGCCATCGTGTCGTTCCAGCGGTTCAGGAATCCGTTGAGCGCCACCGCGCCCGCGATCTCGACGATCTGCGCATCGCTCCAGTGCTGTTTCATCCTGTCGAACAGCGCGTCGGTCACGCCGTTCGGCTGTGACGTCGCCGCCACGGCGAAATCGAGGGCCACGCGTTCCGCCTCCGTGAACAGCGGACTCGTGCGGTAATCGACGACCGCCTCGAGCTTCTCGCCGATCATGCCGACCCGATGCGCCGCTTCGGCCGCGTGCGCCATGCTGTAGTTGCAGCCGTGCACGCGGGCGCGAGCAACCCGTACCAGGATCCCACGTTGTAGCCCGGCACGCCCACTTCGCCGATCGTCGGAAGGTCCGCCGCCGACACCGAACGGCGCTCCGTGGTGACGGCGATGGCATGCAGCCTGTCCGACTTCACATGGCCGATCACCGAAGGCGTCGTCGCAAAAGCGAGCGAGACCTCGCCGCTCAGCAGTGCGATCACGGACGGACCTCGGCCCTTGTACGGCACGTGGACCATCTTCATGCCGGTCATGTGCTTGAAGAGCTTGCCCGCAAGATGCGCCGGCGTGCCGCCGCCGGGCGGATAAGGCACGATCAGGCGGACCGCCCTGGCGGGATACTGAGTCTGCGCGGCAACGGCGAAAAACGCTGCACTGACCAGGACGATCAGCCAGCCGACTCGAATGACTTTTATCACCCCTCCCCGATGTCAACACCCCGCGATCCCCGACGCGGAAGGCGGCCTATCCTAACCGCGAACGATGAGCGCGGCAACTTTCCGCTCGATATCAGTACGCCGCGAGTCCGCCGTCGAGTGGCTGAAGAAAGCTCAGGACGTCATGGAACGGTCGGGGCTCGATGCCCTGTTCGTCTTCGCTCTCGAAGATGTGCGCTACCAGACGGGGTTTCGCTCGCACCTTGGACCGGTGACGATTCTCGGACTGGCTGCCGCGGTCCTGCCCAGGGGAGGCGATCCCATCCTGTGCACCCTGGATATCGTCCACGCCCGGCAGCGCATGCCCTGGCTTCACCCGGACAACATCCTGGGGCGACCTTTCATTCGGACGGAGGGCGGCACCCGGAAATGGGCCGAGGAGATCAAGGGAAGAATCGGAAGGCTCGCTGAAGGCAAGATCGGCGTCGATCTCCTGTCCTTCGGTCTTTCCCGATGGCTGCCCAGATGTTTCCCCAAGGCCCGGTTCGTGGACGGGAAAGAGGTCCTTTCGCAGGCGAAAGTGATCAAGACCCGGGATGAGGTGGAATGCCAGAAGGATCGTCACCATGATTACCGAGGCGGGCTTCCAGGCGCTTCTGGACCATTTGAAATTCGGCGTCAGGGAATGCGAGCTGCTGGCCGTAGCCTGGCAAAAATTCACCGAGCTCGGCAGCGAATGGAGCCAGTGCGCCAACATCGTGTGCTCCGGCCCGTATACCGCGCCCTACCGCAGATTCACTTCCGACCGGGTCATTCGCGAAGGCGACCCCGTGGTCGTCGATATCGGCGCCTGCTACAACGGCTACCGGGGTGATTTCACGCGCACGTTTCTCTGCGGTGAGGTGCGGCCGGCGAAGGCGCAGATCGACCTGCATCAGGAGGCCTACGACACGCTGTTCAACGCCTGCGCCGAAGCGGTGGCGGGAAAGACGAACGCAGACATCGGCAAGTACCCGAATCATCCGCAAACGAATCCCAACTCCGATGACCTCTCCGGCGGGCACGGCGCGGGGGTCAACCCGTGGGAGCCGCCGTGGGTGGCCAATCTCTCGCCGGACGCCATCGTCCCCCTGCAGAAGAACATGCTCTTCAGCATCGAGCCGTATGCGGGGAAACCGGGCGTCGGCGGTTTCCGCCTGGAGAATCAGGTATTCGTCGGCGAGAACGGGCCAGACATCATCACGCCGCTGAGCTTCGACGAACGGCTGCTGCGTGATGTCCATCCGCTGGACAGGACGACCGGAAGGAAACTCCGTCACCCGCAGTAGAGTTACTGTGTCATGCCCGCGTAGGCGGCGGGATTGTCATGCCCGTGTAGACGGGCATCCGATATGACGTGTGGCGAAATTAGATTCCCGATCCCCGATTAGGACACTCGAGGACAGGCTACTCGGGAATGACACAGTAGATGTAGAAGGGCGTTTCCCTTCCGCCGGCGCGGAGCGGGCCGCTCGTGTGCCTGGGAAGCGAGGCATATTGCCTCCGCTTCCCCCGCGCCCGCAAGTCACATTACGGCTTGAAGATGCTCAGCCACTCGGCCTTGGCCTTGTTCTGGTCATCGGCCGTGATTTTCTCCCAGTCGATCTTGATCACGTTGAGCTTTTCGATCGGCGGCGCGTAGTCGGGAATCGGGCTCACGAACCCGGCGCGGCCGGAAATGAGCGCCTCGTTCTCGACCAGAATCTTCTGTCCGGCTTCCGACAGGATGAAGTCTATCCACAGCTTCGCGGCCGAGGGATGCGGCGCCTTGGCCAGGATGAAGATCGCCTGCGGCAGCAGAACGACGCCTTCCTTCGGCAGCAGGAACTGGAGCTTGGCTCCCCGTTGGTTGAACTGATAGGCGCGGGTCGGCATGCCGGAAAACGCGAACTGGTCCTGGCCGGTGACGATCTGGTTCGCGATCTGCTCGGAGCGCACCAGGAAAGTGGGCTTCATCGTCGCCACCTTCTTGAAGTAGTCCACGCCCAGCACCGTCTTCAGTCCCATGTAGGTGGCGAGATAGGTCACGGAGTTGCCCGCATCCCCCATGCTCATGCGCCCCTCGGGGACCGCACCGATCAAGTCCTTCCACGACGTGCCCTTGAACTTGAGTTTGCTCGAGTCCCACATCGGAACGAAGAGATAGGCGCCGTTGAACGCGAAGTAGCCTTCCTTGCCCAGACCCTTCTCGAACACTCCGCGATACGCGGCGTACTGCGGCGAGTCGTAGCGCATGATATGCCCGCCCTTCACCTTCTCGTGCGCGAACGGGAGCAACGCGATCGCCACCACGTCCATGGTGACGCGATCCGCCTGCAGCTCCTGGTTCACCCTCGTCACGAGATCGGCGCTGCGCGCCAGGCTGTAGTTCACCTTGAAGCTTGCGGGCAGGCCGTAATGCTTGCGGAAGGCTTCGATCGCGATACTCGCGGTTTTCGGCTGGAGCACCACGTCCCAGTAACTGAGCTCACCTTCCTTGACCGCCGCGGCGACGAGCTTGCGCAGTTGTTCCTTCTGCGGCCCGGCCGCCGCCTTGAGCGCAGGTGGTTCCTCCGCCGCGGGCGCCACCTGCACGAACAGCGCCAGTGCCAGCGCCACCATCAGTTTTTCAACTAACTTTGTCATGGTCATCCTCCTTGCTGTCGGTCGAAATTATTCCTCAGTGAGCCCTTTCAATCCCAGCGACTGGCCGCCGGAAAAGACGCAGCAGTCCTCGGGCCTGATACTGAACGCAACGCGCTCGCCCCGTCCGAACGTGCTGTCGCCCGGCCCCACCGCCCGCACGCGCATGGACCCGGCCTCGATCAGATAATCCTGGCAGGTGCCGAGGTAAACACATGCTTCCACGCTGCCTTCGTAGCGATTCGAGCCGGGCTCGTCCTTCCCCCCTGGTGACCCAAGGGTAACGCGTTCGCTGCGGAAAGCCAATATCACGGGCGCGCCCCGGGCAAGCTGCGCACCGTCCCGCCAGAAACAGCGCAGCGTAACGTCTTCGCCGACGGTAACGCCGATCGGAATTCCCGCGCCGCCGGAGACAGAGGGACTGGAATCGCCGGTTCCGGCGTCGCCTATCCACGCCACCGTGCCTTCGAACATGTTGTCGAAACCGAGGAAGTTGGCGACGAACGGCGTCGTGGGCCGGGCGAAAAGCTCCCTCGGGGCCGCCATGCCTTCCACCAGCCCGTGGTTCATGACGACGACGTTGTCCGACAGCGCAAGCGCTTCCTCCTGGTCGTGAGTCACGTAAATCGCGGTAAAGCCCAGCCGGTTCTGCAACAGCTTCAGCTCGGTGCGCATCTGGTCTCGCAGCTTCGCGTCCAGATTGGAGAGCGGCTCGTCGAACAGCACGAGGCGCGGCTCGTGAATGATCGCGCGCGCAAGCGCCACCCGCTGCTGCTGACCGCCGCTGAGATTGGTGGCCGGCCGGGCTCCGAGACCCTCCAGCCCCACCAGCGCCAGCACGTCCGCGATGCGCGATTCGATCTCCGCCGCCGGCACACGCCGGATCTTCAGCGGGAACCCGACGTTCTCCGCGACCGTCATATGCGGCCACACCGCGTACGACTGAAACACCATCCCGACCTGCCGCACCTCGGGCGCAAGGTTGATCCCGCCGTCGCTGTCGAAGACAACGGTATCGCTGATGCGGACCCGCCCGGCATCCGGCGTCTCGAGACCCGCGATCGAGCGCAGCACGGTGGTCTTGCCGCAGCCGCTCGGCCCGAGCAGCGATACGGTGGTCCCGCGGGCGACGCCGAAGCTCACGCCCTGCAGCGCGAGCGTGCCGTCAAAGTTCTTGCGCAGCGCCGTGACCTCCACGAACGTGTGCGTGCCGTCGCGACCGGATGCGTTATCGGATTTCATCGATCAACTTTCCAGGATCGAGCTGCGCGTGAGCCGGAACAGCATGAACGCGGCCACCAGCATGAGTGTCTGCACCACGGCCAGCGCCGCGACCTGCCCGAAATTCTGCTCGCCCAGGATCACCATCGCCACGCTGATCGTCTCCGTGCCCTGGCCGTAGAGCAGGATCGTCGCCCCCAGTTCCCGGATGAATATCACGAACAGCATCAGCCAGGCGGCGACAAGCGCCGGCTTGATGAGCGGCAGCACGATCACGCGCACCGTCTGCGCCCATGAGGCGCCGTTGGCGCGCGCGCTCTCCTCGAGGTCCCCGCCGATGGCCAGCAGCATCGCCGAGATGCCGCGCGTCGCGAGCGGCAGAAACCGTGCGATGTAGGCGATGAGAATGATCCATAGCGTGGCGTAGAGCGGGGTCCGGATGAGCAGGATCAGGAAGCCGAGCCCGAGGATGATGCCGGGAATCCCGAGCGGCAACGACAGCACGGAATCCATGATGGTGCGCAGCCGGCTGCGCCCGCGCTGCAGGTAATACGATTGAAGGGTACCCAGCAGCACGCCGATGGTCGCACCCAGCACGGCGACGATCAGGCTGTTCACCAGCGCGCGCCGCGCGAGATCGTGGTGGAACAGCACCTGGTCGAAATTGCCGAGCGTCATGTAGGCAAAGGCCGGCCACCCCGTCCAGAGCGAGGACAGCGACACGAAGATGAGCGCGATCATGGGCAGCACCACGCCCGACAGGACGTAGAACAATTCCAGCGCGAGGGTGGCGTAGCGCCACCTGCCGAGCTGCACGGTGCGCGGCCGGTAGCCCTTGCCGGTCACGGTGGCGTAGCTGCGGCGGCTGAGATAGGCGCGCTGCGCGAGGGCGAAAAACACGGTGATGGCCATCACGAGGACTCCTATCGTCGCCGCGCGGCCGTAATCGGACGGATACTGCACCAGCGAGTACACGGTGGTGGGGATCGTTGGAATCGCACGCGGCGAAGCGAGCGCCAGGGGCACGTCAAAGAGGCCCGCGCTGGTCACGAACACCACCAGCGCGCCGGAAAACAGTGCGGGCAGCATGAGTGGCGCGGTGACGTGGCGCACCGTGAGCAGGAAGCCGGCGCCGTGCACGCGCGCCGCGTCTTCCAGCGCCGGATCCATGCGCCGCATCGGGCCGATGACGAAGAGATACACGTAAGGCGTGTAGAACAGCGCCAGGACCCAGATGACGCCCCCGATCGAAAAAATATTGAGGAGATCACCGGGGCCCGCCAGGTAGCGGCTGATCGCGTTGTTCAGCAGTCCCGCATGAGGCGCGGCGAGGTACGTCCAGCTGACGGCGCCGACGAACGGCGACAGGAAAAACGGCACGAGGTTGAGCGTGTCGAACCAGCTTCTGCCCGGCGTGTCGGTGCGCGCGACGATCCATGCGAGGGTGAGCCCGAAGAAACAGCTCAGCAGAGTCGCCGCAAGGCCCGTGACCGCGGTAATGCCGAGCGCGCTGTAGAACCGCTCGTCCTGAAACAGCGTGGTGAAGTTGCGCAGCGACGGCGCGAGCGCGCCTTCCGCGCCGGCGAGCGCGCTGCGCACGACCGTGGCCAGGAACGGGCTTGCCACCAGCGCCACGCCGACCAGGACCGCAATGCCGGGAATCAGAATCTGCGGCGCCAGGAGGTTCCGCGCCCACGGTTTCGCTCCGAGTCCCGATGTCGGCGCCGGCGCCAGTGCTCCGGAAAGACTGCCTGATCCGCGTCCCGCTTTCATATGTCGTCACGCATGGTTACGCGCAATCCTGCCTCTCGATACTATTGCCTGGAGCCGGCGCGCGGGACGACGCACCTACCGGTCCCGCACGCGGTCGTACAGCCGCTTGCTGGTTCTGCCGGTAGTCTGATCCAGCGGATGCACGTCATCCAGAAACCGTTCGTCGAACGGATACGTGGTGTAGATGTCGGGATCCCCGTCCGTGGTGACCAGATCGTTTTCCAGGCGGAAACCGCCGACGCCGGTCTCGCCGCCATACGGCTCGAGGTTGATCGCGATGCCCGGCTGGAGCGTGAACGGGGTTTTCTCCGACATCAGGCTGAAATGCGGGCTTTCCCACGGATTGGTTCCGGCCCCGTGCCCCAGCATGTCCGTGAGGACGTAGGGTTGCGCCGCTTTATACACGTCCGCCGTGGTATTCCCCGGCCGACACGCGGCGCACGCATTGAACAGCGCGTTATAGGTGCCCTGGAACAGTTCGCGTTGCCGGCGCGTGGGCATGATGTCCCCGCACAGCACGGTGCGCGTGAAATCGCCGTAATAACCCGCAAAGCAGGCGCCGATGTCGATGATCACCAGATCGCCCAGGCGGATAATTCGGTCGGATGTATACCTGCGATACGGCGCGGTATAGGGGCCGGAGGCCACGATGTTCGCGCATTGCGTCCATTCGCTCCCCAGCGCCGTCATCGTTTGCCATGCGATCGCCAGCACTTCGCACTCGCGGATGCCGGGTCGGATGGCGCGGATCGCCGCGTCCATCGCCGCTTCGGTCATGCTGTTCGCCGCCTTCAGGCATTCGATTTCGTCGACGGTCTTGATGCGCTTCGCATCGAGCATGATCGGATAGCCGTCGACGAATTCGCACGTGGGAAATACCGCCTGAAAGACCTTGGCCATGCCGGGCGTCCACACGTCCACGCCGATCTTCTTGTTCTTGAGCTGGTTGCCGAGCAGCCCCGCAAGCCGGTCGGCCCAGACCTGCGCCGCTTCCACGCCTTCGCGGAAATTCGCGCGCGGCTGCAACTGTTCCTCGGTAAGCCAGGGCATGGTAATGCGCGCCTGAGGATAATCCTGCGTGAACAGGATCGGGTCCGCGTTCCTGGCGATGACCACCGTCGCGTTGCCGATGATGAATGCCGGCCCGAGATGATGGCGGAACCCGACGCTGTAACGCGCGTCCTCAGTGCGGAAGACAAACAGCATGTCGACGTCGGTGTCGGCGAGCGCATCCTTGATGCGCTGCAGCCGCTCCCGGCGCATGCGGTCGAAGTTGATCCGCTCCTCCCAGTCCACGCCCATCAAGCCCAGGTCGGAGCGCCCGGGCGTGCCCAGCTTGCTGCGTGATTCGTAGTCTCTCAGCATCGCGTCATCTCCTTCGCTTACGCCTCTCGTGCGCGCCTGCGCGCGGGGTGCCCGAAGCGAACCCTCTAGGGTCCGACCCGGGCCCTGAACCAGTCATGGATCTGCCGGCCGTTCCAGAAAACCACGCCCCTGTGCTTGCGCAGGTGGCGCAGCATCTCGTCGAAGTAGCGGATACGATGGGCCGCGCCGGTGATGTAGGGATGAACGCCGAAGGCCAGGACGCGCACGCCGCGCGCCGCTTCGCGGTACAGAACGGCGAACGCATCCCGCACGCGTTTCAGCATCGCGTCGGACTCGTGCTGCCCGGTCAACATGATCGTGATGTCGTTCAGTTCGACCGAATACGGGACGGCGAGAACCGGTCCGTGCACCGTCCTTGCCCAGAACGGCTGGTCGTCCATCACGTAGTCGCCGAACCACTTGAATCCCGCTTCGGCGATGTAATCCAGCGTGGCGTAAGTCTGTCCGCGTCCCGGGCCCAGCCATCCGTCCGGCGCCCCGCCGGTGAATTTCCTGATCACATCGACCGTCCGGCGCATCATCGCGCGCTGGTCTTCGACCTTGTGGATGGGCATCTGCACGTAACAGTGCGCCATGAATTCCCATCCCGCGTCGAGCGCCGCCTGAGCGATCCGCGGCCGGGTCTCGCACACCTTCGCGTTGATCGACAGGGTCGGCTTGATGCGGTGTTTCGCGAGCACCTCCATGATGCGCCAGATGCCTACGCGCATTCCGTATTCGTGCCAGCCCCAGTTCTGGATATCGGGCACGGCCGCGACGCCGCCCGGGGGATTCGACACGTTGCGCGGCATCGGCCGGGCGATTTCCCACTCTTCTATGTTGACGACCGGCCACACGATGAGACGCGCTCCGCGGGGGAGCTTCAAGCGCGGACGGTCGACAATGGCGGAATAAGCGAACCGCTCCTCCCACTTGATCGGGCTTTCATCCGCAGGCGACGCGCCGGATGCGGCCGGATTCCCGGACTGTACGGACACGATCTCCTCCTTCTTGTGTCAATGGAAGTTTACTTCATATCCCCGGTCGATGTCGCCGGTTCAAGGCACCCATGCCGGAACGCGATAAGCCCCGCAGGTGGTTCTCGCGTTGACTCGACCGCAAGCGCTCACTACCATACAAAAAAAGCGCGCCGCACAAAATTCGTCACTTCGCATCGCGAACCGCGGCATCGTACGCATCCCGCGCCCGCCCCAACCCAAGATTGACTCCTGACAGGGAATACCGGATGAAAAACACATTCGCTTCATGGCCCAACGGAAAGAAAATCGCCGTTGCGATCACCGTCATGTTCGAGGTCTGGCCCGACGGCAAGGGTCCGCCCAATCTCGTGCAAAGAACGCAGGTGAAACCCGGCACCGTGGATCATCAGGCAATCACGTGGCCGCACTACGGCGGCAAAGCGGGAGTCTGGCGCATCATGCGAATACTGGATCAGTGCGGCGTGCCCGGCACCTTTTGCACCAACGCCCGATGTGCCGAGGTCTATCCGGAGGCCGTCGCGCAGATCGTGCGTTCCGGACACGATATCGCCGCGCACGGCTACACCCAGGATCTGCTGCTCGCGCAGACGGCGAGCCCGGAAGAAGAGCACGCGCTGATCCGGCGCAGCCTCGATGTTCTCGCCGAACGCACCGGCAAGCGCCCGGAAGGATGGCTCTCGCCCGTGCTGGCGTGGACGGCGCACACCGCCGATTTTCTCACCCGGGAAAAGGTGATCTGGCAGGGTGACGCCAATTACGCCGACCTGCCCCACCGCGTGCGCACCCGGCACGGCACGCTGGTCCACATTCCGCACAGCGACTACACGGACAACCGCGTGCTGTGGCTGAGTCCCCGGCAGTACCACGACGTCTACAAGGACACGTTCGATTACCTCCACGCGCACGAACCGATGTCGCTGATGGTCATGACCGTGCATTGCCACTTCGGCGGCCGTCCGCTCATGTCGGCGGTACTCAACCAGCTGCTGCGTTATTTTTCGCAGTTTCCCGATGTGTGGTTCGCACGCCACCGCGAGCTGGCCCGGTGGGCGCTCGAGCAGGACGCCGACGAGGTCAGTTACGCGGAGAGGTTTTTCGGGAAGTAATCAAACGAGGTGAATCCGCGACAGGGTACCCGCGCATCCCGGCTCCCTCCCCTGCGCGCCGCCCCTATTCGGATTTGAGCCCCGCCTCCCGCACGACCTTCGCCCACTTCACGGTCTCGGCGCGGATGAAAGCGGCGAACTGTTCGGGAGAGCTGCCGACGGGATCGGCGCCATCGTTGATGAAGCGTTTCCGCGTATCGCTGTCCTGCAGCACGCGCACCACGGTGGCGTGCATCTTGCCCACGATATCGCGCGGCGTGCCGGCGGGCGCCAGCACGCCGAACCATTGCACCGCCTCGTAGCCCGGCACGCCCGCCTCGGCGATCGTTGGAATATCCGGCGCGCCGGCGGTGCGCTTGCCGCTGGTGACACCGAGCGCGCGCAGCCGGCCGTTCTTCACGTACGACAGAGCGGTGATGATGCTCGGCGTCATGATCGGCACGTGTCCGGCCATCAGGTCGACGACGCCCGGCCCCGAACCCTTGTAGGGCACATGCACCATCTTGAGCCGGGTCATCGAGAGGAAGAGTTCCATCGAGAGATGGGGATTCGTCCCCAGCCCGGCAGAGGCGAAGTTGAGCTGTCCCGGCCGCGTCCTGGCGAAGGCGATCAACTCCTTCACGGTCTTCACCGGAAGCGAAGGATGCGTGACCAGGATGTTGGGCAACGAAACCACCTGGCTGATGGGCGCGAAATCCCTGAGCGCGTCGTACGGCACCTTCCTGTAGATCGCGGGATTGATCGCGAGCGTGCTGATCCCCATCAGCAGGGTATAACCGTCGGGCGCTGCGCGCGCGACCACTTCACCGCCGATCATGGTTCCCGCTCCGGGCCGGTTCTCGACCACCACCTGCTGGCCGAGCTGCTCGGTGAGCTTCGGCGCGATGATGCGCGCCGAGATGTCCGTGCCGCCTCCCGGCGACGAGGGCACCACCAGCCGCACCGGCCTCGTCGGATAATTCTGTTGGGCCAGCGCCGCCGAACCCGCCCAATCACACAGCAAAGCGACGCCAAGTGATGCGGAAAGCAAACAACATGATTTTAGTTTCATGCCATCCTCCTCGTGGAAGCATTTCAACCCGTCAGTGCAGGTAATCGCGCTGCCATTTCCTGTAGGTGTCACCATTGACCAGCCGTTCCATCTCCTGCGCCGATGCGATTTTCGACTTGAGGTCGGCGGGAGCACCGCCGTTGTAAAGATGCGCGTACGTCTCCTGCAGCGCCTTGACGGCCGCTGCGACCGGCTGATGCCCCTGGAGCAGGATGCGCGCGCCGCGCGCGGCAAGGTCGTCGCGCTTGAGCGAAGCCGGCGCCGAGCCGACGATGACGGGAAGCTTGACCGCCGCGTGAATGGCCGCGACCTGATCGAGGGTCTCCACGCCGATGATGAAAATCGCATCCACCCCGGTGGCCGCATAGGCCTTCGCCCGCGCCACGGCACGCCCGGTATCCTCCACCTTCAGTGCCGCCGTGCGCCCCGCGATGACCAGCGCCGGATCCCGCCGTGCCTGCACCGCTGCGCGCAGCTTGCCGACCATTTCCTCGACCGCGATCAGTTCGTCAACACCCTCCGGCTGGCCGAAACCGATCGGCAGCCGCGTGTCCTCGATGCTGAGCGCGGACACGCCCGCGTGTTCGAGTTCCTCTATCGTGCGCATGACGTTGAGCGCATTTCCGTAGCCATGGTCGGCATCGACCAGCAGGCTCAGATCGGATGCGCGCATGATGCGCCGGATCTGTTCCGCGAACTCGGTGAGCGTCAGCACGATGAGATCCGGCGCCGCGAGCGTCGTGTTGGACGCGACCGAACCGGCCAGCATGCCGATTTCGTAGCCGACCGTCTCCGCGACGCGCGCGGAGAGCGGATCATAGACGCTCGCCGGCGAAAGGCATTTCGATCCCTGCAACACCGCGCGCAGTCTCCTGCGCCGTTCGCTATATCTCATCATCTCTCCAGTAAAACGTTTCGGGACTGATTCGACTCCACCCTGCCGGCCTCGATCGACGGTGACGGCGTTCTCTCATCATTGGGAGAACCGGCAGAACGCGCAAAATGAACGCTTCGCGATCGCAGTCTAAAGCGAACACCGCACAATCACAAATGCGGAGCAGCAGGCGGCAGCGGAGCCGCTTATCGGACCGCCGTCATCCTGAGCACGCTCGAAACATCCGCCACGCGCTCGATATTCATGACCGCGGCGGCCAGCGCTCGAGCCCGCTTGATCCCGATGACCGGGCCCGCCAGGCTTTCGAACTTACCCTGCAGCTCCGCCTCGCTCATCGGATTCCGGATCGAACCTTTCGGATAATCGACCTGCGAGGCGAGCTGCCGTCCGCCGCGCAACGTCACCGTCATCCTGCACGACACGCCGCGCGGCAGCGACGCGTCTTCGGAGATCGTCGTGATCTTGCATAACTGCCTGACCCGCGGATTGCGGATGTTGCGATCGCTGTACTGCTTCAGGAGCACCTGCCCTTCGAGAAAAGCGACCGCCGTCGAGAATGGCAGCGAAACCTGGGCTTCGTGATAGGTGCGGGGTGCCCTGTTCTGGTGGTAACGCGCCCAGTCCGGATGGCGTGCCACGTGGATGCGCTCGATCGCGTCTGCGTCGAACCCCGGTTGTCCGCGCACGTCCAGGGCGCAATCGATGGCGTTGTGAATGGGGCGGGCGCACGAATAGGGCTTGAACTCGATCAGAAGCTCGTACGGCCGGCCGATACCTTCGGCGAGCGCTTCCGGATGTGTTTCATCGCTGAACGCCCTGAGGAATCCGCGTTCGCCCTCGAAGATGGTATCGGCGCCGGTGAATCCCAGCCGCGCCATCAACGCCGAGGTGACGCCGTTGCGCGCCGTCGGCCCGGGGTTGAAGCGCTTCTGCATCGATGGGCCGTACATTTCCATCAGGCCGGATGCCTGCGCACCGGCGAGCCCCAGCGCAGACACCATCTTGTCCGCGGAAAGCCTCAGCAACTTCGCCGCGGCGACGGTTGCGCCGAAGACGCCGCACGTCGGCGTCGTGTGATAACCGCGGTTGCGAAGCGACGGATTGGTCGCGCGGCTGGCGCGCTCCATCATTTCGCAGCCCGCCGCGAGCGCCGTGATGAGTTGCCTGCCGCTGGCGCCCGCGTGGTCCGCCACCGCCAGCCCCGCGGAGAATACCGGCGGGCTGAAATGGAACAGCGCCAGCACGTCGATATCGTCGAGCTCGATGCTGTGCGAGGAAATCGCGTTCGCGAACGCCGCCGAAGTCATCGGCACCCGGGCACCGTCCCCGATGAGCCGTGCCTGCGCCTTGCCGCCGTGCTCCCGGGCAAAGCGCCGCGCTATGTGCCCGCTCGCGCTGCGGCTCCCCGCCAGGGCGACACCGAGATAATCCATGAGCAGGCGCTTTATCGCCAGACGCGACCCGGGTTTAATGTCGTTGAAGGACAGCGCCGCAAAACGCGCTGCCAGCCGATGAGCGTAAGTCTTCTGGTCCACGATGGTTTCCTGGAGGTTTGCGGGTTGCTAACGTTTGATGCCGGGGGCGGCCACGATCCTGATGAGCTCGGAAGTGTCTGCCAGTTGTTCAAGGGTGCCGACCAGCCTGACCGCCTTTTCGATATCGGACTTCGAAAGGCACGCCCCGACGACGTGCCGGAACTTGTACTCGATGTCCTCCGGCTTCAGCGGGTTCTCGGGACTCCCGCGGCGATCGCGCAGGAATTTTTCGTGCGTGCGCCCTCCCCTCGTCGTGACTTTCATTTTCGCCGCGTGGCGAAACGGCGCGCCCATGCTTTCTATCTCCGGATCGACGCATGCCGTGACGCGTCCGATGAAATCCAGAATCCGGGGATCGCGCAGCCGGTCTTCGCGGTACTGCTCGGTGAAGGCCACGCCGTCCAGCGCGATCACGGCAAGGCCGTAATAGAGATTCATCTGCGCCGCGGTCACGCCCTGCGCCTTGTATTCCCAGGCGCAATGCACGTGCGTCATGGGACTCAGGCCCGCCTCGACCTTCTCGACGTCATCGGCAGCAAGCTTGTTTTCGCGCATGATTTCGCCGAGCCCGTCGAGCGCGGTGTGGATGCTGGTCACGCTGGCGTGAGGCTTGTATCCCACATTCAGCGTCTCCCATGCGGCACCGAGGCCGGCCGTCAGGCGCGCCGCATCGGGCTTGTCCGAGTAGCAGGTGAGATAGCCCCCGTAGGCGGCTTCCAGGACATCCGTGATCCCGGTGAAGTCCGCCTTCGCCAGCAGCGCCGAGTAGACGCCGCTCTGCGCCGCGCGACCGGAATGAAAGCGCTTGACCATGGCGCCTTCCTGCGCCGCCATCAGCCCGCCGGCCTGCGAGCCGACGATGCCCAGCGCATGCTGGAATCGACCGGCGTCGAGGCCCAGCATGCGTCCCGCGGTGGCGGCGGCGGCAAACGCGCCCGAAGTCCCCTGCGGGTGAAAACCGCGGAAGAACAGGCTCATCGTGGCGGCATTGCCGACGCGCGCGCCGACCTCGTAACCCGCCACCATCCCGGTAATGACATCGGGGCCCGGCGCGCCGCCGCGCTCTTCCGCGAAAGCGAACGCAATCGGCGCGGCGAGCGAACCGATATGAACGATCGACTCCTTGTGGATGTCGTCCAGCTCGAACGCGTGCCCGCTCGTGCCGTTGACGAGCGCCGCGAGCGCGAGCGAGCTTTTCTTCCCCATGCCCATGAGGGAGGCGACCGGAGCGGCGCCTTCCGCCATCGCGAGATCAGCCACCTTGCGCGTCCACGGCAGCGTCGCGCCGAAAAGACAGCACCCGATGCTGTCGAGAACGCTCAGCTTGATCCGCTCCACGACTTCCCGCGGAAGATCCTCGTAGCGCAATGCCGCGGCAAACTCCGCAAGATCGCGCGTCGCGTTGTCGAGCAACGGTGGCTTCGTGCCGCTCATCTGCGTTATCCCGATATTGGTGTAAAGGATGCGGAATCCGATCCGTCAACTCTGCGGCATGACATCGAGGCGCACGGCGACACCCTCGAGGTCCCTCGACACGGCCGGGTAGCGCGCCATGACCAGGGGATCGTGGCCGGGAACGATGTGCTGCGGCGAATCCGCAAGGCGGCGCAGCGTGTCGTAGCCCTCGACCGTGTCTCCGACATGAAAGATGGTCGGAAAGCACCGCCCGGTCTCGAAATGCTCGTAGTAGTGGCTCGCGTCGGAGGCCAGCACGACCCATCCGCGCCGGGTGTGGACGCGCACCGACTGCAGCCCCGCAGTGTGCCCGCCGATGTGATGGAGGGTGAGCCCCGGGGCGAGTTCCGCGTCGCCGGCGTGAAACTCGACGTTTCCGGCGTACACCTGCCGCACCATCCCGACGACGTCCTCGACCTCGTAACCGTGGTTGAAGCGGGAGTGCCGCATGTGCCGGCCCGTCGCGTAGGCGATCTCGGCGTCCTGCAAGTGGAACCGCGCCGCCGGAAAATCGTCGAAAGTGCCGATATGGTCGTAATGCAGATGCGTCACGACCACGTCCTTCACCTCTTCGGCCTTCACGCCCAGCAGCGCGAGGCCCGCGCGCGGCGCGCGCAGAAAGGTGCGCTTGCGTTTCGCGGCCACTTCGGCAGTAAAGCCGGTGTCGATGACGAAGGTGCGCTTGCCGTCGCGCACGAGCCAGACGAAATAATCCATCGGCATCGACATGTCGTGCGGGTCGCCGCCGATGAAGTGGGCGGTGCGCCGCGCGTCGCGCGTCGCGTACTTGATCGCATAAACCTCGTAAACCGGAAGCTCCATGTCTTGCCTCACGTTGTGCAGGCCGTTGCGGCCACAGGATCGCGGAAACGGTGATCGACACTCAACGCGACCATCCACGCATCGCGCAGGCACGAGAGGAAGTCACCCGGCCGCCAGGCGTCCCCCACCACGGCGAACGGCACGCCCGCCTCCGTGCACAGGCGGGCGCCCTGCGCTTCCGCGGCGGGACTGACCGCAACGATCAGGAACGCGCCGATCTCGAGCCGGGTGGTCGTGCCATCCGCGCCTTCGACCTCCAGATGCCCCGACTCCGCGTCGAGCACGTTGGCGCGCGTCAGGATGCGCGTCCCGCGCGCTTCCACGCGCTCGATGAGTTCCATGCGGTTGTTGCGGGCCATGCCGTTGGCGACCGATGACAGCGCCTCGACCACTGTGCACTGCACCCCGCGCAGGCTCAGCAGATCGGCGGTCTCCATTCCGACCATGCCGCCGCCGATGATCGTCGCGCGGCTGCCGGCGGGTATGCGCTCCGGCGCAGGCAGAACGTCCCAGGCCTGCATCACGGTCACCCCCGGATCGAGGCGCGAAGTGTCGAACGGGCACGGGCGCGGTTGCGCGCCCGTTGCGACCACGACAAACTCGGGGCCGAAAGCGCGAATGGATTCGGCGGTTGGCGCAACTTCCGTGCGTACCGGCACCCCGAGTTCCCGTATTTCCTCCCACCGGTAGCTCCAGACCGGCTCGACTTCGAGTTTGTCGGGCGCGGCAACCGCGAGAGGCATCTGGCCGCCCGGGCGCGAAGCCTTTTCCCAGACTTCGACCCGATGACCGCGGCCCGCAAGCACCCGCGCCGCCTCGACACCGCTCACCCCCGCGCCCAGAACCAGCACGCGCCGCGGCCGTCGCGCCCGCGCCGCCGGGTACAAGTGCGGCTCCGCGTGCTCGAGCGCCTCGAATTCGGTGCCGATCATCGGATTGTGTACGCACGCCACATCCTTTTCCAGCGTCAGCCGCTCGAAGCAGACGTTGCAGGCGATGCATTTGCGGATGGGGGCCTTCACCACGCCGAAAGCCTTCAGGCACCAGTGGGGATCCGCATAAAGCGCGCGTCCCACTGAAACGAAATCGGCGCAGCCTTCGGCCAATACCGCCTCGGCGTCTGCGGGATCGACGATGCGGCCGGCAACCAGCACCGGGATCGACACCGCTTCCTTGATCGGCTTCGAGTACGGTGCAAGGCAACGACGGGGAAACGACGGCGGCTGAATGCAGTACTTGGAAAGCTGCGGGCTTTCATTGCTGCCGCCCGAAATGTCGAGCGCTGCGACACCCGAGCGTTCGAGGCGGCGCGAGAGCTCGACGATCTCGTCCGTGCTGTAGCCGCCGTCCACGAATTCGCTCGCGCTCAGCCGCACGACCAGCGGAAAGTCGGGAAGCTCGTCCGTGAGCCGGGCGATCGTCTCGAGCAGCAGGCGCGCCCGGTTGTCGAAGGACCCGCCGTAGCGGTCCGTGCGCCGGTTGATGCGCGGCGTGAAAAACTGCTGGAACAGGTAGCCGTTCCCGGCATGGATCTCGACGCCGTCGTAGCCCGCCTGCATGAGCCTGCGCGCGGCCTCCACGAAAAGCTTTTGAATCTCGATGATCTCCGCGACGGTGAGCGGCCGCACGGCGTCGCCCGTATTGGGATTCTTCCACGGCGACGGCCCTACCGGTTCCATGTTGAGCACCGAGCGCCGCAGCAGCGCGCCGCGGTGATTGAGCTGGCCACAGACGTACGCACCGTGGACCTTGATCGCCTCGACAATGCTGGCGAGCCCGGGAATGAAGCGATCGTGATAGCAGCAGAGCGAATTGTGGTGCGGACGGGCGTGCTCGGTCACGACCATGGCCTCGGTCATGATCATGCCCACGCCCCCCCGCGCCCGCTCGGCGTAATAGAGCTTGTCGCGTTCGGTGGACAGCCCGTCCGTGGTGCTGTAGTTGGTGCCCATGGGGGCCATCACCACGCGATTTCTGACCCGCATCGGGCCGATTCGCCCCGGCTTCTCAAGCAGCATCTTCATCCGTCCGCAGCCGTGGCCTGCCCGTACGCGGCTCTCCGATTTTCTGTCTCATCATGATGCGGCGGCACCGAGGCGGGCCGGTCGCGGCGAGACATGCGACTTCACCTGGCGCCCGGATACATGTCAGGGCCGTGGAATCCGCGTATGCGCTGCAGCGTCTCGCCGCCCGGCGGCGCGCAATCGTGCCGCGAAAGACTCTGATGCCAGATCCTCACCTGCGCTGTCTCGTCTTCAAGTCGCGGAACACCGGTTCACTCCGCCTGTATGTTCATTTCCCTGAGCAGACGGGTCCATTTCTCGAGCTCGGCCTTGACATAGGCGGCAAACTTCTCGGGCGTGGAACTCACCGGCTCCAGGCCCGCCCGCAGGATACGCTCGTTGGAAGCGAATGAAGTCACGATGCTCGTCAATTCCCCACTCAATTTCGCCAGGATCACCCGGGGTATTCCGGCCGGCCCGCATATGCCGAACCACTGCCTCACTTCGAAGTTCGGGAGGACCTCCGAGAAGGTCGGAACCTCCGGAAGCTCGCGCAGGCGCCTGGGCGTGGTCACTCCGAGCGCACGCAACTTGCCGGACTTGATATGGGGCAGAGGGGTCGAAACGGCTCCCAGCAGCAGCGGAATCTGCCCTCCCAGCGCGTCGGTAATGGCAGCGCCGCCGCCCTTGTAGGGGACGTGGATGAGATCGATGCCGGCGACGCGCTTGAGGAGTTCCCCCGCGATGTGGGTCGTCGTTCCCGTTCCATTCGAAGCATAGGCAAACTGGCCCGGCTTCGCTTTCGCGACCTGGATCAGTTCGCGAAGCGCGCGCGCGGGGAATGACGGGTGCGCGACGAGCACGACCGGAATGTCAGCGGCTTCTGTTATCAGAGTGAAACTCTTGACCGGATCGTAGGGAAGCTTTGTGCCTAAAGCGGGCCCGAGAATGAGAGTGCTCGAAGAGCACATCACCAAAGTATAACCGTCTGGCGCGGCCTTGGCACCGAAATCAAGGCCGATTATACCGCCTGCCCCGGGTCGGTTATCCACCACGACCTGCCGATTCCAGCGCTCGGTCAGTCTTTGTCCGAGTTCACGCGCCAGCAAGTCCGTCGCGCCGCCAGGCGCGAAAGGCACGATAAGACGGATCGGGCGGCTGGGATACTCCTGGGCCGGCGCCGTCGCGCATGCAAACGCCGCGGCGAGCACGATCGCGAAACGGCCGACAAAACGTTTAACGCCTTTCATGTCCTCCTCCTCTCTCCGTACGCAAGCCCTTGTTTGATCTGAAAGCTTCCACAGCTTCAGCCCGTAGCGCAAGACTTACGCTTTTCAGCAGCGCTGCGTACCGCTTGAATGATCTCGCGATAACTGGCACAACGACAAAGATTGCCCGAAAGATAGTGACGGATGTCCTCTTCAGTGGGCTCGGGATTCCGGTCGAGCAGCTGGTGCACCATGAGCACGAAGCCCGGCGTGCAAAAACCGCACTGAAACGCGCCCGTCTCGAGGAAGGCTTCCTGCACCGGGCTCAACGTCCCCGCGGACGCCAGATGCTCGACGGTCACGACATCTGCGCCGTCGATGAACGCCGCGAGATAGAGGCAGCCGGAAACCGCGTTGCCGTTCACGAGGACCGTGCAACAGCCACACAGTCCCTGGCCGCAACTTTCGCGCGCACCGAAAAGACCGAAGTCTTGCAGCATCTCCACCAGGTTGTGGTGGGGAAGAATCCGCGCTTCAACCGGCTTGCCGTTGAGCGTGAAACGAATCGTCTGCTGCGCGGCGGTGGGAACCATCTCTATTCTTCCTCGAGTGCGTCATTGTTCGCGGCGCGCAGCGCCCGGTATACGGCCTCGGGGGTTACGGGCAACCTGGTCAAACGCACGCCGACCGCGTCGTGGATGGCGTTGGTTATCGCCGGGGATACGCCAAAGGTCCCGGTTTCACCGACGCCCTTTGCACCGTACGGGCCGGTGTCCTGACGGGCTTCGACAACTTCGTTGATGATCTGATCCGGCATATCGCGGATTCCCGGAATCTTGTAATCCGCGAGGGAAGCGTTGGTCACCTGCCCCGCGTCGAATTCCATCCCCTCGGACATCGTGCAACCAAATTGCATCATGGCCGCGCCCGAGAGCTGCGAGTCCACGATCCCGGGGTTGATCGGCGTGCCGACATCGGCGATGTTGACGAGCCTGGTGACACGGACGTGCCCGGTTTCGGTATCGACCTCGACCTCCGCACCCGTGCCTCCGATCATCCAGAACGGCGTGATGTTCTCCGCGAGTCCCGTCGCATGATCCGGCTGGGTGGACTTCGGGTTGAAAGTCCCGATTCCGACGACATTGCCGGCTTGCATGCCGAATTTCTTCCGGAAGATCTGCGCGATCGGCGTCGTTTCGGGCGGCAAGCCGAGTTCCGCAGCAAGCGCGAGGAGCTTGTCCCGGGCATCCTCCGCCGCGAGCTTTACGGCCTGGCCCATATGAAATGTCGAACGCGAACCGAGCGTCCCCATGTCGTAGGGCGTCACATCGGTATCCGCGTGGATCACCTTGATCGTTTCGGCCGGAATATTGAGCGCCTCTGCGGCGATCTGCGCCAGCGCCGTATCGGAGCCCTGCCCCATGTCCACCGTGTTGCAGTAAACGCTGCAACTGCCGTCACCGCAGGCGTTGACGATGGCCACCGACGTGGTGTTGGAGATGGATGCCTTGAAGCCGATCGCGATCCCGCGGCCGCGCCGGATCACGCCGCTTCCGCGGTCGAACGGCGCATGCCAGTCCATGCGCTCCGCCAACCGTTCCAGCACGGCATCGATGGCGGCGTCCTTCATGATGGTTCCGGTCGCCTGCGGTCTGCCCTCGCGCAGGAGGTTCCTGCGACGGAATTCCAGCGGATCGATGTTCAGCGCGCGCGCGATGAGATCGGTATGACTTTCGTAGGCCCACGTCAGCGTCGGTATGCCGAAGCCCCGCAGTCCCGCCGCAGGCGGGAGATTGGTATAGACGGCGTACGAGTCGATGTGCACGTTTTCGATGTCGTACGGCCCGGCGGCAGTGAAGCCGGATTTCTGCGTCAGGCGGGGGCCGATGTCCGCATAGGCGCCGCCGTTCCACCAGACTTCACACAGGCGCGAGGTAATGCGTCCGTCCTTCGTGACTCCGCTCTTGAGACGCAACGTATTCGCGTGCTTGGTGATCGTGTAGAACTGTTCCTCCATCGTGAGTGAAATTTTTACCGGAAGATGCGTCAAAAGAGAGCAGACCGTAACGAGCGCCTCGACCTTGATGTAGGTTTTTGCCCCAAAGCCCCCGCCGAGGAACGCCGTCCTGACGCGCACGCGGTTTTCAGGCCACGCCAGCAGTCGCGCGATCTCCATCCGCACGACCGAGGGCATCTGGGAAGCGGTGTAAAGGGTGACCGAGGAATCGGTGGACTCGGCGAGCGAGACGATCGGCTCAAGCGGCGTATGCATGATCTGCCGCGTATGGAACGTGTGCTCGAACACGTGGTCGGCCGCGGCGAATGCCGTCTCCACGTCGCCTCGTCGCAGCTTGAAGTCCAGATGAAGATTCGTGTTCTTGCGGCCCGCGAGGTCCTTGAAATCGGGAAACATTCCGGCAGGCCTGAGGACCTCGTGCACGATGACCGGCGATCCGGTCGCCGCGACTTCATCAAAGACGGCAGGCAACTCTTCGTAATCGGCGGCGATCAATTGCGCCGCCTGCTCCGCCACGTGCGGATCGGAGGCAAGCACTACGGCCACCGGCTCGCCGACGTGACGCACTTTGTCCATCGCCAGAATCGGCTGGTCATGGAATACCGGCCCGTAATACGGATCGGGAATGACTGTCTTGACGTCCTCCGCGGTAATGACGCGGTGAACGCCCGCGACCGCTGCCGCAGCGCTTACATCAATGGAGCGGATGCGCCCGTGTGCGAGCGTGCTGCGGAAGATCTTTCCGTACAGCATCCCGGGCAGACGCATGTTATGGATATATTCGGCACGTCCGGTGACCTTCTCGCGGGCTTCGAGGCGCGGGATCGAACGACCGACTTGCGAAGTCTCCTTGGTGGTTGTCTTCATCAGGCACGTCGCTGTTTGCCGGTGGGTATGGCGAGCGCCGCACGAACGGCGCGCTCCACGTAAACGCGCACGAGTTGTCTCTTGTATGCTGCGCTTCCATGCGTATCGGAAATCACCCCGGCCTCTTCCGCGGCCGCCGCTCCCGCCCGGCGCAAAACCGCGTCGGATATGCCGTCGCGCAGTATCGCCTCGGCGGCAACCGGCCGCGTCGGCTTGTGAGTAGCCGCGCTGATGACGATCCGCGCTTCGTGTACGGCTGTTCCGTCCGTATCCAGCGCGACGGCGACACCGAGTGCCGGCCAATCGTCGGCCGACCGGGTTGTACACTTGAGATACGCCGCGCGCCTGCCTCCTTGCGGGGGCACGATCAGTTCGGCGATGAGCTCGTCCCGCGCGAGCACGGTTTCGTAATAACCCGCGAAAAGGTTTTCCACGGGAATCAGGCGGTCGCAGGAGGGGCCAAGGACCGATACGCGGGCGCCAAGCGCGATCAATACCGGCGGCAGATCCATATGGGGGTCGGCATGCGCAAGGTGTCCGCCGACGGTCGCGACGTTCCGCACGCGCACGTTGGACAGGGTCCGCAGCGCTTTCGCGATCACCGGCGCCCCGTTGAGCACCGCTTGCGAATGTTCCAGACTCGAGAGAGAGGCAAGCGCGCCGATGCGCAACTCCCCCTCCGCGCCGAGCGTCGTGCGCGCGAACGCGGGCTCGATCGACCGCAGGCTGACGAGCCGGGTGGGACGGAATACGCCGGCCTTCATCATGAGCATCAATGCCGTCCCGCCGGCGATGGGCCGCACCGACGGGTCGTCACGACCGAGCAGCCCGATCGCCTCCCGCAGAGAGCGCGGCTCCGCAATCTCGAACGGCATCATGGAGCGACCTCACAGGTGCGTGATTCCAATGCGGCGCGCAGATTGTCACCGAATTGCCTGGACATCTCTCTTGCCGTCGCTGAAAAAGCGGACTTTCCCATGCTGCCGAATTTCCCGGTCAGGGCCACGTCTATCGCATAACGCAGCCGGGTTTCTTCCTCGGCTTCAGTTAGCGTTGTCACGGACACCGCGGTCAATCGGCCGAGAAAGCCGAGCGGCCTGCCTTCGATCCGGGCCTCGATTTCACGGGGCGACTCGACACGGACCAGCTCCACCGTCACCTTGAATTTGAATCTCATGAAGGAAATCTTCGCTTCCATCACCGCAGCGTAGTGCGTCGGGTCGATCTCCGTGAGTTCGCTCACGCCCGCGATGCACGAAGCGAAGAACCGTGCGTTCCGTACCGCATCAAAGACGACCTCACGCCTTGCCTTAACCGTCAGTTCACCGTTGATGTTCATCGAACGCATCCTTTTCCCGGCCCGCGCGAGACTGCCCGGCAATTCGCGCAAGTACCCCTGCATGTTATTATGGACACCGAGATTGATAAATAGGCAAAAGTTCAAAACATTAATGACGTTTTGTCCGTAATGGATGGCTACGGAATCGCTTCAAGGGATCACCGTTTTCGTGCGCGTTGCAGAAGCGCGCAGCTTTACCGAAGCCGCGAGGAAACTGGGAATCTCGCCTTCGGGCGCCAGCAAAGCGCTCACGCGCCTGGAAGATAAACTCGGCGTGCAGCTGGTCCATCGCACCACCCGCAGCGTGAGCCTGACCGATGATGGCACCGCCTTTTACGAGCGCTGCCGCCAGATCCTGGGGGAACTGGAGGACGCCGAAACCGCGGTAACGCGACGGCGCGCCAAGCCGCGAGGGCGCTTGCGGGTCCAGATGCCCGTAGGTTTCGGACAGCGTGTCCTGGCGCCGCTTTTGGCGCAGTTTTCCCAGCTCAACCCGGAGCTCGTCATCGACGCAGAGCTGAGCGACCGGGTCCCGGACCTGGCCGACGAGGGTCTCGACGCGGCGATCCGCATCGGGGATCTTGGGGATGCGCGTTTGATCGCGCGGCGCCTGTGCAATTTGCGGTTCGTCACGGTGGCGTCGCCGCGGTACCTGGAGCGCTACGGAGAACCCAGGACACCCGATGAGCTGGAGCGGCATCGTTGCCTCATGATCTACATTCCACACACGCACCGTTACCGTGCCTGGAATCTTGTCTCAAGCAGCGCGCGTTCTCCGCGGGTGCCGTCCGGAGGCCTCAACATCAACAATGCTCACGCACTGGTGGACGCTGCGATAGCCGGCATCGGCATCGCACACGTTCCCACGTTCGCCGCGTTCGACGCGATTCAGGCGGGGTCGCTGCAGCCAATATTGCGTGGTTACGCATCGGAAGGCCCCCCCGTCTGGGTGGTATATCTCGAACGGCGACATCTTTCGCCACGGATTCAGGCCTTCGTCGATTTCCTCACCAGCGGCATTTCACAAACGCCGGCATGGGACGCGGTGCCTGACCTGTAGCGCGCCGAGGGCGCGTCCCGATCCCCGGTATCACATGGTTCACTCCGGCTTGACGCCGATCTTCTTCTTCACCAGCTTTGCGTACCTGACCGTCTCTGCCTTGATGCAGGCGCTCAATGCCGCGGGAGTCGATCTGCCGGCGATCGACGAGAACGGTTAGCGTGTCACCACATTCACTTTTCCAGCGCCTTGCCTGCGAGTAGAGATGAAAGTTTTTCCAGGGAACCCGGCCGCGCAAACCGGCAGGCGGTTTCGTATAGGTCCGCTGTCTTGTCGCGGCCCAACACCGGCTCGACGAGCCCTTCGAACTTGGCGCGCAGCGCGTCCCGGCTCATCGGGTTGTCGGGATGTCCCATGACGACGTCGGTTTGGGCCCGCAAGCGCTCGCCGCCCTCCAGGATGACGTCAAGATACGCGGAATGCGGCGCCTGGCCCTGCACGGCATCGAGCTTCACCGCGGGCACGACTTCCATCACGGCCGGATCGCGCATCGTCGCATCGGTGAAGTCCGTCGCAACCACGCGGTAGCCGCGCAACCCCAGCGCGATACAGAACGGAACGCTGAACTTGCCTTCGAGCGGCGTGCGCGGGGCGAGCTTGCCTGCGGTGACGAGCGCGTTGGGATGCACTTTCGCGTGCACCGCCGCGATCTTCCGGCCTTTAACGCGGTCCGCCAGCGAGCGTGCAGCCTGCGTCGAGGCGTGGGTCGCGCGGCAGCTTGCGAACGGCTTGAAGCTGTTGCCGAGGATTTCCCACTTGTGGTCGAAATCGTCAAGCGGCGGCACCTCGACTTCGCGGTTCTGGATGAACGCGTCGAGCAGGCCCTTCTCCAGCCCGTAGAGATGCGTCGCCGAGACGAAGCCCCCGGCTGCCAGCTGTGCCGCAAGTATCCCGTCCATCGCCGCCTTGCCGGCGTGAAAGGGCTTGCCATGCGTGCCGAACGATCCCACCAGACCGCCCGCAGTGGTAGCCGCAACTCCCAGTGCGTACGCGGTCTGCTGCTCGTCGAGCTTCATCAGCACGCACGCGACCGCCGCGGCCCCTGCCCGGCCAAAGACGGAGGTCGGGTGGAAGCCCCGGCGCTGGAGACTGCGCCCGACGCCCGGCGGCCCGCCGCCGCCAAGCTTCGCCATTACCTCGAAGCCGGTAATGAAAGCCGCGATCGCTTCCCGCTCGGAGCAGCCGTGTTCCTCGGCGAGCGCGAGCGCCGTCGACCAGCACGGTCCGCTCGGATGACCCGCGCCCATCGGGTGCGTGTCATCGTAGTCCATCGCGTGCGCCATCGTGCCGTTGGCGAGCGCTGCGAGCGCCGGCGTGGTACGCCCGCCGCATATGATCCGCGCCTTGCCTGACGCATTCCAGGACTTGATCGCCTGGCGCACCGGGCGCGCCGGCGCATCGTCGGACGCGCCGACCGCACAGCCGATGAAATCCACCAGGGCGCGTGAAGCCGCCTCCATGACCGCGGGCGGGTGCTCTCGTTGCGCGGTGCCGGCGATAAATGCGGTCAACTGACGGCCCCGTATATCTGTGGTGCTGCGCATTACCGATCGTGTGGTGGAAGTCGTTGACATGTGTTTCCTCTGGATGGGACGCGCTGACGCGATGATGAATCCCGCCGGCTCTCTTGAGGGGTTACACTCAGGCGTGCGAGTACATGAGCTTGCCGGCGACGGGCATGCGCGCTGTCAATATGTTGCCTTTCGCCGAGTCGACGATGTAAAGCGTCTTCCGATCCTCGCCGCCATAGGCGACATTGGTCGTCATCTCTCCGGCGCAGGATTTCACATTATAGAGCGGCACTCCGCGTTTGCTGAAGAGCCACACGATACCCAGCCCCGGATGCGTTACCACCACGTTGCCGTCCGCGTCGAGCGCGAGCCCATCGGGTCCCGCACTGAAAAGCTGCACGAACAGTCCCACTTTGCTGGTCACACCGGTGTCGTCCAGCGGGATACGCCATACCGCATTGGCACGCGTGACCGCCACGAACAACGATGTCTCGCGCACGTTGAACACGAGCCCGTTTGGACTCGGAATCGTGTTGACGAGACAATCGAGGCGGCCCGAAGGGGTATAGCGGTAAACGCAGCCGGTCGGATCGTGGAGCCCGGTCTGCCCCTGGTCGGTGAAGTAGAGGTCGCCGTTCTGCGCAAAAATGAGGTCGTTGACCCCCTTGAATCGCTGCTTGCCCGGACCTTCGAGGAACGGCGTCACCTTGCCGGCTTTTCCGTCGAGCAGGAGGATGCCGTTCCTGTGGTCAGCAATGAAAATGCGGCCTTCCTTGTCGATCTTCAGTCCGTTCGGCTCACCTTCGTATTCGACGATGATCTCCCACTCGCCGCGCGGCGAAATGCGATAGACGCGCCCCATCGGAATGTCCACGCAGTAGAGATTGCCGGCGCGGTCGAATGACGGCCCTTCGAGGAAGTTCCTGCGCCTGCGTTTCGATGCGGACGCTTTCGCCGCGTCGCGGAATTTATCCGGCAGCGTCGTGAATATTTCCGTTTCGATCAATCCGGGTGGCGGGCCGAAGTACATGGAAATCCTCCAGCGATGAGCGATGATCGGTGGGCCGACGGGCTATACGACGCCCGTGCGGCGAAACCGGGCGATCTCTTCGTCCGAGTACCCGGCAGCGCTCAGGACGCTGTCCGTATCCTGCCCCAGCCTGGGGGGCGGACGGTCGACGTCAGGCTGCTCTTTGCTCAAGCGAAAGCCGACGCGGGTGACCGCAATCTCTCTCCCGACAGGGGGCGCATCCGTGAAGCGCTTGATGAGCTGGCGGGCCTCGAGGTGCGGATGGCGCACAATATCAGGCACGGTCAAAATCGGTCCCGCAGGCACGCCGGCCTCGTGGAACAACCGTTCCCACTCCCCCGCGCTCTTCGCCTGCAGTGCGTGCTCCAGGATCTTTCGCAACTGTGCACGATTTGCGATTCGCGCGTCGCGGTCGGCAAAACGCCGATCCGTCTTCAGTTCCGATCTGCCAACGACATCGCACAACCTCTCCCATTGCTTCTGCTCGTTATTTACTATGTTGAGCAGCCCGTTTCCTGTCCTGAACGTCCCCGACGGACTCGCCGTGTGATTCTCATTTCCCATGGGAACCGGGATCTTCCCTGCATTGAGATAGTTCGAAATGGGCCACGTCGCCATCGTGGAAAGCGATGAATCGAGCATCGACACGTCGATCATTTCGCCTTCGCCGGTCTTCTGTCTGCGATAAAGCGCAGCCGCCACCGCGAACGCGGCGGTCATGGCGGCCATCGTGTCGCAGACGATGTAACCGGCGCGCGTGGGCGCCGTATCCTCATCGCCGGTGAGACTCATGATGCCGCAGAAACCCTGGATGATCTGATCGTAACTGGGTCTTTGGGCGAGCGGACCTTCCTGGCCGAACCCGGAAACCGCGCAGTATACAATGCCCGGGTTGGACTCTCTCAGCACCGGGTAATCCAGGCCGAGCTTCTTCATGGTGCCGGGGCGGAAGTTTTCCAGTACGACATCGGCTCCGGGCAACAGCCGTTTGAAAACGGCTTTACCGTGCGCGGTCTTGAGATCAAGCGTCAAGGACTTCTTGCCGGCATTGAGCGCGAGAAACGATGCCCCCATGCCCTTCTGTCCAAGGCCCGGGTCCGCGCCCATCTTGCGGGCCAGGTCGCCCGTCCCGGGCACTTCGATCTTGATGACTTCCGCGCCGAGCATGACGAAATGATAAGAAGCAAGCGGCCCCGCGACCACGTTGGTCAAATCGAGCACGCGCACATCGCTTAAAGGCAATGCCATGTATGACTCCGGAAAACGTGACGGGCAAGGCCTTTTCGGGTCGGACTAATCGGCCGCGAGTCGATGTACAACGAGAACAGCGCAAATTGGATGCCCCGCTTCACGGGCATGACACTTGGCCGTCATTCCCGACCCTGCCGCGCCGCCGCGCGCAGACGTTTGAGGCTGCCGCCTTTCATGACCGAGCCGGGCAGAGGATGGCCTGCGATGTCTTCGGCCAGACGCGCGCACTCGATCATTTTCTCGAGGTCGATGCCGGTCCCGATACCCAGTTCATCACACAGGAATACGAGATCTTCCGTGCATACGTTGCCCGCCGCCCCCTTGTGCCCGGCGAACGGGCATCCGCCCAGGCCTCCCACGCATGCATCGAACATGGCGACCCCCATTTCGAGTCCGGCGTACGCGTTCGCTATGCCCATGCCGCGCGTGTCGTGCAGATGCAGGCTGATTTCGATCTCCGGGTATTTCTCGCGAATTGCGCCGATCGTCCGCTTGACCTGGAGCGGGGTCGCCCATGCCATCGTATCGGCAAGAGTGAGCTCCGTAATGTTCAACCCATGCTCCTTCGCGATGTCGTATATCTGGCCCACCATCGCCACGACCTTCGGGATCGGAATATCGCCCTCGAAGTTGCAGCCGAACGCATTGGATATTGATCCGCGTTCGACCGTGATCCCCTGCTGCTCGTACTCGTCCAGCACCCGATGCACGTATTCAATCTGCTGTTCAAGCGTGCGATTGTTGTTCCGGAGCAGGAACTTTTCGGATGGGTACAGGGAAATCTTGCCCTCCAGCGCGAGCTTGCCGGTCGCGCGCGCGCGTTCCAGGCCTTTTTCATTCAGCCACAGCCCCGTATACTCGACACCCGGCTTCGGCGTAAACCCGCGCACGACGTCCTCCGCATCCGCCATGCCCGGAACACGCTTCGGATTTACGAAGGAGACGATCTGCATGTGCTTGACGCCCGTTTCGGAAAGCGCATCGATGAGTTCGATTTTCCGGGACGTCGGTATCGGGCCGGGCTCGATTTGAAAACCCTCCCGCGGGCCCTCCTCTTTGATGAGTATGGATTTCGGAAAATCTGCCATGGTCGTTTCCATGCAACCCGTTTATAACCGGCATCGTCAAATCTCGTGCCGGTAGTGTCTTGAACGTCAATCGGGGTTTAGCTTAACATCGGTCTCTATTCCCGAAAAACAACGAATTGGAATTACCCATACCACTTTAGAATAGCGCATGAGCCCTGCCTGAAGGCATACTGCGGCTATTGCGAACCTGATGAACCGGTCGTCTTCCTGACACGCAACACGGGATATCAAGGAGCGAAAATGCTTACGGAAAAACTCGCACGCTACGTAACCGACGCGAAGCTCACGGACATCCCGCACGACGTTCTCGCCGGGGCGCGAGATGCGCTGATCGACACGGTTGGTGTCGCGCTCGCCGGCACGCTCGAACCCGTCGCCGAGATCGCGGTGCGCTGGGTGAATGAGCTGGGCGCGAGGCCGCAGGCAACCGTGTGGGGCCAGAACATCTCGACTTCGCCGGCTGAAGCGGCTTTCGCGAACGGCATCTCGGCGCACGCGCTCGACTTCGACGACAGCCTGCCCAGCCTGCGGGGTCACCCGAGCGCAACGATGGTTCCGGCCGCTCTCGCCGTCGCGGAGGCCACCCGCGCATCCGGCGCTCAAGTTCTGGCCGCGTATGCATTGGGCCTGGAGATCGCCGGCAAACTCGGCCGCGCGGTCGGCCAGGACCACTATCTGCGCGGCTGGCATTCGACGGCGACGATCGGCGCATTCTCGGCGACCGCGGCTGCCGCGCGCTTGTGGGGTCTCGATGCGGCGCAGCTGCAAGCTGCGTGGGGGCTCGCGGCATCGCAGATGAGCGGACTGGTGCGAAATTTCGGCACGATGGCGAAGCCCTTCCACGCCGGCCACGCGGCACGCACCGGCGTGCTGTCGGCGTGGATGGCCCGCGAGGGCTTCACGACCGATACCGCCATATTCGAAGGAGAGCGCAGCGTTCTCGACACTTATGGCGGCGAAGACGGCGTGGCGCTCGGAGAACTCATCGAGCGGCTCGGCAGGCCCTGGGAAATGACCGAGCCCGGAATTTACGTCAAGCGCTGGCCGTGCTGCTACTGCAACCACCGTCCGATCGGCGGCCTGATCGAGCTCTTGAAGAAACATGCCGTCAAAGCCGACGAAGTTCAGGGCATTTCGGTTGGTTTTCCGCCCGGCGCCGATAATGCGCTGGTGAGTCACAACCCGGGCACCGGACTCGAGGGCAAGTTCAGCATCGAATACGTCGCCGCGGCGCTCGTGCTCGATGGCAAGGTCACGCTTGAGACGTTCACCGACGCCATGGTGCAGCGTCCGGCCGTGCGCGCGCTGATGGCGAAAACGCGGCGTTATCGCATTGAAGACAAAGGCGTGTACTCCGGCGTGGTCGGCTACAACGACGTCGCCATCGCGACCCGACGCGGGACGTTCGAGATGCGCGTCGACAGGGTGCCGGGTTCTCCGGCATGGCTGATGACGGCAAGCGACCGCATCGAGAAATTCATGGACTGTTCAGGCCGCGTGCTCGGGCAGCCCGGCTCCGAGCGCTTGCTGGGCCAGTTGCAGCGTTGCGCGGAGCTGGCGGACCTTCGGGAGCTGGTTGCCGCAACCGTCCCGCCGTCTCACGCGACGGGCGCGGCAAAAGCGGCGGCCATGAGCGCGAAATAGGAATGGCGGCCGGCGACGACGGCTATCAGTCGGAGAACGGCAGGATGACCAAAGCAACAGGCCCGCTCGTCGGGTATCGTGTGCTCGATCTCGGCATGATCTTCGCGGGGCCGCTGGTCGCAACCAACCTTGCGGACCTCGGCGCCGACGTGATCAAGATCGAGCACCCGAAGGGGGATGACGTCCGGAAAACCGGCCGTTTCAAGAACGGCCAGGGACTTTGGTGGGCCGTCTCTTCACGGAACAAGCGATTGATCTCGGTGAACGTCAGCAAGCCCGAGGGCGCGGAGATCGTGAGGAAGCTCGCGCAAACGGCGGATGTTTTCATCGAAAACTTTCGTCCCGGACGCATGAAGCAATGGGGCCTGGATTACGAGACGTTGAGCGCCGCGAACCCCGGCCTGGTCATGCTTCATATCAGCGGATATGGGCAGACGGGGCCCTACAGTAACCATCCGGGAATGGGAACGCTGGCCGAGGCGTTCAGCGGGTTTGCGCACATCACAGGCGAAGCGAAGGGGCCGCCGACCCTCCCCGCGGTCCCGATTGCAGACGGCGTTGCCGCGCTGTGCGGGACGTACGCGGTGCTGGCAGCGCTGCTGGCTCGTGAAAGAAACGGCGGAATCGGCGACGAAATCGACCTCAGCCTGTATGAACCGCTCCTCTCCATTCTGGGATCTATGGTCATCGACTACGATCAGCTCGGCCACGTCACCATGAGGAGGGGCAATCGCTCGACCTGGACC
>JACQOJ010000097.1 GCA_016202605.1 Betaproteobacteria bacterium | reverse complement strand
TGCGCGAAGGTGTCGAGCCCGACCACGTCGGCGGTGCGAAAAGTCGCGCTCTTGGGCCGGCCGATCAGCGTGCCGGTAAGGGCGTCCACGACATCGAAACCCAGCCCCAGGCGTTGCGCGTGGTGGATGGTTGCCAGGAGGGAAAACACGCCGACGCGGTTGGCGATGAAATTCGGCGTGTCCTTGGCGCGGATCACGCCCTTGCCAAGCGTGGTGACCAGGAATTCTTCGAGATCATCCAGTATCGCCGGGCGCGTATCCTTGCACTCGATCAATTCCACCAGGTGCATGTAGCGCGGCGGATTGAAGAAATGGACCCCGCAGAAACGCGGCCGCAGCTCCGCCGGGAACGCCTGCGCGAGCCTGTCGATCGAAAGGCCGGAGGTGTTGCTCGCGAAGATCGCGTGCTCGCCCAGGTGCGGCGCGACTTTCCGGTAGAGATCGGTCTTCCAGTCCATGCGCTCCGAGATCGCCTCGATCACCAGGTCGCACTCCCTGAGCAGCGCGAGATGCTGATCGTAGTTGGCGGGCCGGATGTGCGATGCGCGGGAAACCACCGCGAGCGGACTCGGCTCGAGCTTCCTGAGATTATCGATCGCCTTCAGTACGTTGCCGTTGGGATCCCCTTCCTTCGCCGGGAGCTCAAACAGGATTGTGGGAACGTCGGCGTTGACGAGGTGGGCGGCGATTTGCGCGCCCATGACACCGGCGCCGAGGACTGCGGCCTTGCGGACTACAAAGGGTGAAGCGGCGGACATGATCCTCCCTCGCGTGGTGAGGGAATTCTAGCACGCGCCATGCACGGCGATCCGCCCGGCCGCCCCCACGAAATCCGCCGCGACACCCCGGTCGCGATTCCCTAGAACGAGTGCGAATACTGCAGGGAGATGATGTCGGCCCTGTTCTTGAATCGGCCGACCAGGGCACCCGGCACGCCCGGAACCGTCACGTTCACGTTCGCATCGCGCACGAACTCGTGCGCGTATCCGAACTCGAATGTTCCGGATTTCGATGGCCGAAACTGCACGCCGGCCGCCACCCAGGTGCGATCCTGATCCGGGAGCCGCGGCGTTCGCGTAATGTCGTTGGTCGGAGTCTGGTCGTAGGCGACTCCGAACCGCAATTTCGTCTGATCGCTCATCCTGTAGTTGGCCCCGAGCCCGAAACGCCACGTGTCATCCCAGCGGAAAGCGAGCGAAGTCAGGGTCGATCCCGCCGCCCCGCCGGCGGACGCCGTGGTGCGGATCACGTCCAGTTGCTGAATGCGGCTCCACCGCGTCCAGGTAATGTCGCCCATCATTTCCCACCGGGGATTCACGACGCTGAACACGCTCAGGGAAACGCTTTCCGGCACGCGAATGGCCGCGGTGACGTTGCCGCTGAACGCCGCCCCCGCGACTCCGGTGAACGTCGCGGTTCCCTCGAGATCGTACTTGATCGAGGAACGATAACTCGCGCCGAAGCGCGTACCGGGCGTCGCCTGGACCAGCAGCCCGACGTTGAAACCGTATCCGATATCGTCGGCGTCGAGGATGGCGTTGCCCAGCGCGGCTGCCCCGGTAAACGATGTCAGTTCCGCGTCCAGCTTCTGCACGCTGACCCCGGCGCCGATCGAGACCGAGTCGCTCGCCTTGTACGCAACCGAGGGATTGATGTTGACCGACTTGATTTCCGACTTGAGCGCGGTCAACTGTCCGCGCCAGCCGGCATCGTATTCCGTTTTCAACCCGAAGGGGGCGTTGACCGCGATGCCGAAGCGCCACTGCGGGTTGATGTCGGTCGTAAAGAAAAGATTCGGCACCAGCGCCCAGTCACCGCCGTCACCGCCTTCACCCCCCGGACAGGCGGGAAATGGCGCCACGCACGAGAACGCGAGCGTCGAGCCGGTGTTCGAGAACTTGAAGGAGGGCCGCAGAAAATGGCCCGCCGCAGCGAAATGTCTGCCCGCTGGCAGAGCCATCATTCCCGCCGGGTTATACCACGCCACGCCCGGATCCTCCGCCGCAGCCGCCCCGCCCGCGAAGGCGTTACCCGTTCCGCTGCCGCTCTGGGTCCCGATCCCGAATCCACCTGCCGCCGCATTTGATCCGGCCCCCGCTAACGCGCAGGCAACGGCCAAAGACAACACCTTCAGCCTGAAGATAGCCATGAAACCTCCCCTTGGGTACGAATTTGTGTTCGCGTGGCGCTACGAGTGGCAAATATCTTACGCCTTGCAGCAAGCTTTACAACGAGCGGAAGGCCTATTGTTGCGCCGACACAACACGGGGACGCCGTTCACCGTCGACCGCGACATAGGTCAACGTGGCTTCGGTGACCTTGACGCATTCCACGCGCTCCGGGCGCCGCTGCGCGTAAACCTCCACGTTCACCGTGATCGAGGTGCGCCCGACCCGGACGACGGCGGCGTAAAAACTCACCACGTCGCCGATGAATACCGGCTTCTCGAAGACGAAGGAATTGACGGCGACCGTCGCCACCCGTCCCTTGGCAAGCCGCACCGCGCAGATGCTGCCGGCGATGTCGACCTGGGCCATGATCCAGCCCCCGAAGATATCGCCCGCCTGATTGGCATCGGCCGGCATGGGCACGACACGCAGCGTCGGCTCCTTTCCGGAAGGCAGCGATGCCGTCTCGCTCATCGTGTCCACGCAAGACGATTAACGATGAACGATGCGCGATGAAGTAAATCCGCTGCGGCCTGTTCTGCGTTCATCGTTCCGCGGTCCTCGATGCTCTCAATGCCCCACGTACATGCGGTCGATCTCGGCATTGAACTTCTCCGTCACTTTCGCGCGCTTCAGCTTCATCGTGGGCGTCAGCAGGCCGTTTTCGACCGTCCACGGCTCCAGCGTCAGGGTCGCGCGCCGCACCTGGGCGTAACCCGGAAATTCCCTGAGTTGATGAGCGATCCGCTCGAGAACGATATTCTCGACCCGCTGCGAACGGATGGTCTCCGGGGTGTCGGCGGCGAGGCCGGCGGCGGCGCAGAGCTTTTTCCAGTGGTCCGCATTGAGCACGGCCATGACGCTCAGGTAGGGCTTGCCTTCCCCGAGCAGCATCACCTGCTCGAAAAGGCGATCGCGCGTGATCGCCGCCTCCATGTCCACCGGCGGCACTTTCTCGCCGTTCGAAAGAACGATGATTTCCTTGAGGCGGCCGGTGATGAAAACGTGTCCGCGCTCGTCGATGCGCGCGGTGTCGCCGGAGTTCAGCCAGCCGTCGGGCTGGATCATCTGCCGGGTGGCTTCCGCGTTGTTCCAGTAGCCGAGCATCACATTCGGCCCCTTGATCAGCAGCGCGTTGTTGGCGCCGATCTTCACTTGAACGCCCGGAACCGCCCGGCCCACGCTCGCCGGCAGGTTGTCGTCCGGGAAGTTTGCGCACGAGACCGGGCTCGTCTCGGTCAGCCCGTACCCCTGCAACACGGTAAGCCCGAGGCCGATGAAGACGCGCGAGATGTCGGGCGGCAGCGCCGCGCCGCCCGAGATCGCCGCCCGCACGCGCCCGCCGAGCCGGGCCAGGATCTTCTGCGCGACCAGGCGATCGAGCACCGGCCACAGCAGGAAGGAAGGCAGCCACGGCCCGCGCCCCTGGGCATGTTCGAAGCGGGCGCAACCCACGTCGATCGCCAGCTCGAAGAGCTTCTTCCTGAACGCGGGGCCCTCGTCGAGTCTGGTGCGAATCGCGCCGTACACGCGCTCGTAGATGCGCGGCACGGAAATAAGCAGCGTCGGCCTGATCGCCTGCAGGTCCTCGGCAAGCTGCGGTATGGACCGCGCGTAGGCGGTCGCCGCTCCGGTCATGACGGCGAGGTAATATCCGCAGGTGCGCTCGAAGGTGTGAGACAACGGAAGAAACGACAGAAACAGGTCGTCCTGCCGCGGCGTCAGCACGGACAGGCAGGCGGCGACGTTGCTGAGGATGTTGTCGTGGGACAGCATCACGCCCTTTGGCCGGCCGGTGGTGCCTGACGTGTAGACAATGGTGGCCAGCTTGTTCGCGTCCTGCGGAACATGTCTCGCTTCGCCGCTCTCGTCAGGAAGCCACTCGCCGATCCATTCGAGCCGCGGCTCGTCGATACCGTCGGCGAGCGCGTTGACGGCAAGTATCCGCGTCAGCCCGTCCAGTTGACCGCGCACCTCGCGCAGGCTCTGCCACTGCTCCAGGCCCTCGAACAGCAGGACCTTGCACCCGGAGTCGTTCATGATGTAGGCCACATTCTCGGGGCGGTCCTGGGTGTAGAGCGGCACCACCACCAGGCCCAGCCCGAGCGCCGCCTGATCGAAAATCACCCACTCGGGCGAGTTGCGCAGCATGACCGCCACGCGGTCGCCGGGCTTGAGTCCGTCCCTCTCCAGCGCCGCCTGCCAGCGCGCGACCTGGTGACCGATCTGCTCCCAGGTGTAATCGCGCCAGTTGCCGTGATGCTCGTTGAAATGGCGGCAGGCAACGAGACCGGGCGTGCGCTTGACCCGCTCGCGAAACAGGCCGTCGATGGTGACCGCCGACTCAACCGGAACGACGTGCGCCTGGTTCTGTGACATTGCCGTCTCCTCCTTGACTGCCGTATTCAGTCCAGAAACAAGTCCGTGGAACGCTCACGCGGTTCTCCTCCCGGCTTCGACGGTGTCCGCCGGTTTGGCCCCGGTGCCTTCCTTGCCGAAGTCGGGCGGGAAATCGTCCACCATGACGACCGCGCGCCGCAAGGCTTTCGCGCGCGCCACTGCATCGAGTTCTTCGCGCGTGATGACGCCCGCTTCCCGGGCGCGCATCGCCAGCTCGTCCGGCGTCTTGCCGCTGATCCGGTCCTGCCGGGCAGCCGTGTAGATCCTGGAATAGACCGCCTCCGCGATGATCGCGGCACGCATCGCCTGCTCGAGCTGCGCTACGGGCTCGTCAGGATTCGACGGCACGAACACCCCCTGCGTCAGGCGGTCGCGCACGGCCGAGGGTTCGAGCAGCAGGCCTGCCACCCTGTGTCCCAGTTCGTCGCTCGGGGGCGAGAAGTGCTGACCGATGGGGAAGATGGCGACCCGCAGCAACAGCGCCGCGGCGCGACTCGGGAAATTCGCGATGATACCGACCAGCGCCGTCTGGATGCGGAACAACGCATCCCGGATCGACCAGTCGAGCAGCGGCAGCTCGCCCTGCAGCCGGCCCCCATCCTCGTAACGCTTCAACGTCGCCGAGCACAGATACAGCTGGCTCAGGACGTCGCCCAGGCGAGCGGACAATTTTTCCCGGCGCTTGAGCTGCCCGCCGAGCAGAAGCATGGCGATGTCCGTCGCGAACGCGAACGCCGCGCTCAGGCGCGTGAGGTGCTGATAGTAGCGGCGCGTGTCGGCATCACCGGGAACGGAGGCGAGTCTCGCCCCGGTCAGACCCAGAAACAGCGCGCGCGCGGCGTTGGACACGACGAATCCGATGTGCCCGAAGAATGCGTCGTCGAAGTCCTTCACCGCCCGCCGCGGGTCAGCCTGCCGGGTGGCGTTGATCTCGCGCAGGACATAGGGATGACCGCGTATCGCGCCCTGGCCGAAAATGATCATGCAGCGCGTGAGAATGTTGGCCCCCTCGACCGTGATCGCGATCGGCGTCTGCTGGTAGGCGCGGCCGAGGTAATTCCTCGGGCCCATGCAGATCGCCTTGCCCCCGTGCACGTCCATCGCGTCGTTGATCACGATGCGCCCGCGCTCGGTCAGGTGATACTTGACGATCGCCGAGACCACCGCCGGTTTCTCGCCCAGGTCGACTGCCCCGGCGGTCATCACGCGCGCCGCATCCATCATGTAGGTGTGCCCGCCGATGCGCGCGAGCGCCTCCTCGACTCCCTCGAACTTGCCGATGGGCGTGCGGAATTGAATGCGCACCCGGCCATAGGCGCCGGTCGTGAGCGCCGCGAGCTTGGCCATGCCCGCGCTGTTGGCCGGCAGCGAAATCGAGCGTCCGGCGGCAAGGCAGTTCATGAGCATGCGCCAGCCCTGCCCGGCGTATTTGACGCCGCCGATGACCCAGTCCATCGGAATGAATACGTCCTTGCCCGAGGTCGGTCCGTTGAAAAACGCCGAGTTGAGGGGGAAGTGACGGCGTCCGATTTCGATGCCCGGCGTAGTGGTCGGAATCAGGGCGAGCGTGATACCGATGTCTTCCCGGTCTCCAATCAGGTGATCCGGATCGTAGAGCTTGAAGGCAAGACCGAGCAGCGTTGCGATCGGGCCGAGCGTGATATAGCGCTTTTCCCAATTGAGACGGATGCCGAGCACATCCTGCCGGCCCTGGAACGCGCCCTTGCACACGATGCCAGCATCGGGGATCGAGCTCGCGTCGGAGCCGGCCTCCGGTCCGGTGAGCGCGAAACACGGAATTTCCTCGCCCTTCGCGAGTCGCGGCAGATAGTGGTTCTTCTGTTCGTCGGTCCCGTAATTGAGCAGCAGCTCGGCCGGGCCGAGCGAGTTGGGGACCATGACCGATACGGCACCGGTACCGCTGCGGGTCGAGAGCTTCGCCACGACCTCCGAGTGCGCCAGCGCGGAATAGCCGAGCCCGCCGTACTGCTTCGGAATGATCATGCCGAGGAAGCCTTTGTCCTTGACGAACTTCCATACCTCCGGCGGCAGGTAATAAAGCTCGTGGGTGATCTTCCAGTCGTCGAGCATGCCGCACAGGGTTTCCACCGGCCCCGCCAGAAACATTTTTTCTTCAGCGGAGAGTTCGGGTCTGGGCAGCGAGAGCAGTTTTCCCCAGTCGGGGCGGCCGCTGAAGAGCTCGCCGTCCCACCACACCGTCCCCGCATCCAGCGCTTCCTGCTCGGTCTGCGAGACCTGCGGCAACGCGCCGCGGAACCATCCCAGGACGGGTCCGGCGATCAGCGTGCGGCGCAACGGGGCGATATTGAAGAGCGCCGCCGCGACCATGAAACCCGCCCACAGAACCGCCATCGTCGTTCGTCCAACCTCTGCGGTTGCGCCCAGCGCGAAAAGTGCCGCGGCGACCGCGACCGTCCAGATCAGCAGGGATGCGCGCCAATACGCAAGCGCCCAGGCGACCGCCATCACGACGAGCAACATGACCCATTCAGCCATCGTACGCCCCCTTCCGACCTCCCGCGCCGCAGCGCGCATATGCCATCGGTGTCCGCGGCAGTCGGGATTGATCAAGGCTGCCCGCATTTAACACCACTGTCAACTTGTCGTAATGCGATTACCCGTACGGATTTTGTGCGCTAGAATGCGGCGCACGCGCTCAAGGGACCGCATGAAATCCGTCTCCTTAGGAAAGACCACCAGGCCCACGCTGGCGGGCGTATTGCCGCGCGACCGGCTGTTCAAGCTGCTCGACCAGGCGCGCGCGAGCCCGGTGGTGTGGATTACCGGACCACCCGGCGCAGGAAAAACCACACTCGTCGCCAGCTACCTGGAAAGCAGGAAGCTGCGCTCGCTCTGGTATCAAATCGACGAGGGCGACGCCGATGTGGCGACGTTCTATTACTATCTCGGCCTCGCGGCGGCGGATTACCAGACGAAGGGGCGCAAGAACGAACTGCCCGTTCTCACTCCGGAATACCACGCCGGGCTGTCCACTTTCACGCGGCGCTACTTTCAGGTTCTGTTCCACCGCTTGAAGCCGCCGTTCGCGCTCGTTTTCGACGGCTACCAGGATGTGCCTGCCCAGTCCGCGTTCCACACTGTAATGCGTGACGCATTGTCCGAGATTCCGCCGGACGGATGCGTGCTCATCGTGAGCCGCATGGATCCGCCGGCCGCGATGGCGCGCCTGCGCGCCAACCGCGCCCTGGACGTGCTGGGCTGGAACGAATTGCGCCTGACGCAGGAGGAATCCAACGCCATCGCCAGGAAGCGCGACCGCAAGCTCTCGGCGCCGGCGCTGGAAGAACTCTATAAGAAGACGCAGGGATGGGCGGCGGGGCTCATCCTGATGCTGGAGCAGACGGGGACCGATGACACGCTCACCGGCCCCCAGGACCTGTCGACACCCCAGCTCGTGTTCGACTACCTGGCCGGGGAAATCTTCCAGAAATCCGACAGCCGCACCCAGGAGCTGCTGCTCAACACCGCCTATCTTTCCCAGATGACCGCGGCGATGGCGGAGGAGCTGACGGGACACAGCGACGCCGGCACCATCCTGGCGCACCTGTATCAGAACAACTACTTCGTCATTCTGAAGCAGGCGCGGCCCGAACCCGTCTACCAGTATCACCCCCTGCTCAAGGAATTCCTGCTGACGCGGGCGGCGGATACGTTCGGCAAGGAACAGCGCATCAAGCTGCAGCGCGCGTCGGCCGCGTTGATGGAGGGAATAGGCCAGGTGTCCGAAGCCGTGGCATTGCTGCGCGAGACCGGCGACTGGGAAGAGATGGTGCGTGTCATCTACCGCCACGGCTCAACGATGCTCGACCAGGGGCGCGGCGAGACGCTCGCCCAGTGGGTGGAAGGGATGCCGAAGGACGCGGTCCAGCAGCATCCCTGGTCGCTCTACTGGCTCGCGACAAGCCGGCTGCCGGTCGCCCCTCGTGAGAGCCGCCTGCTGTACGAGCAATGCTACGAGCGGTTCAGAGCGCAGGCGGCGCCCGATGCACGGGGTCTGCTGCTCAGCGCGTCCGGCGCGATGGATGCGATTTTCTACGAACTGGACGATTTCTCCCTGCTCGACCGCTGGACCGCGATCCTCGAGAAACTCGCGCGCGAGCACGCTTCGCTGCTCACCGAAGGCGTCGAGATCCGTGTCGCTTCGAGCATGTTCATCTCGATGGTGATGCGACAGCCGCACCATCCCGACCTGCAGCACTGGGTCGAGCGCGCCTACCGCGTGTCGCAATCACATCCGGACCCCAATCTGCGGATGTCGGTCGAGCCGCTGGTGGCGATCAGCATCATGTGGGCGGGACATTATCCCAAGGCATGGGCGGTGATCGAAGGCATGCAACGCCTCGTCCAGGCCGCAAACATCTCGCCGTTCCAGCTCACGAAGCTGAAGACGGTGGAAGCGATGTACTACATGCTCACCGCGATGCACGAGCCGTGCCTCAAGTCGATGCAGGAAGGACTGGAAATCGAGCGTGCGGAGGGCGTGCACGTGCTCACGGCGCAGCTTCTCGCCTACGGCGCGGGCGGCGCCCTCGGCGCCGGAAAACTCGACACCGCGGAGCAGTTGCTCCAGCAGATCGCCGAACTCCCGACGAGCCCGCCGCGCTTCGACCGCTGCCTCTACCACCTGTTCTCCGCCTGGGCGGGACTGCTGACACAGGATGCGCTGCGCGCCTACCAGGAACAGAAGCTCGCCCTGCGCATGGCGGTCGAGGTGGGCTGCCCTTATTTCGAGATCATCAGCCGCCTCGTCTCGGCGCAGGTGCTGTTCGCCGGCGGCAAGCAGCGCCTGGCGATCGAGCATCTCGAGCAGGTGCACGACATCGCCCGCCACATCAAGAATCATCTGCTGGAATTCATGGCGCTCATGAGCTACGCGCATCTCGCGCTCGAATTCGGGCGCCGGCGCTCCGGCATGAAAGCGCTGCAGTACGCCCTTGAACTCGGCAAGCCGCGCAACTACGTCACCTTCCCGTGCTGGACGCCGTCGACGATCGCGGCGGTATGCGCGCACGCGCTGGACGCCGGCATTGAAACCGATTACGTGAAAAGCCTGATCCGCCGGCGCGGACTCAGGCCCGCGAGCACCGCCGCGGCGGGCGAACACTGGCCGTGGCCGTTCAGGATCCACACCTTCGGGCAGTTCAAGCTGCTCAAGGACGACCAGCCGATCACGTTCACCGGCAAGGCGCAGCGCCGTCCGCTCGATCTGCTCAAGGCGCTGATCGCCCACGGCGGCACCCGCGTCAGGGAAGAGCAGATCACCGAGGCGCTGTGGCCGCGCATCGACGGCGACTCGGCGCACCGCTCCTTCACGACCACGCTGCATCGCCTGCGCAAGCTCCTGGGCGAGGACCGCGCGCTCGTGCTGCAGGAGGGCAGGCTCACGATCGACCCGCAGTACGTGTGGGTCGACACCTGGGCCTTCGAGCAGATCACCGCGGAAATCGACAAGCTGCTCAAGGCCGCTCGTGACAAGGTGGACGCGGCCAGGGTCAACTTGCTCGCGGACCGCGTGCTGGCGCTCTACACCGGACCGTTCATGGGGCAGGATGCGGACGAATCGTGGTGCATCAGCCTGCGGGAACGGATGCGCAACCGGTTCGTGCGCGCGATGGGCGACATCGGCCGCCATTGGCAGCAGGCCGGCGAGTGGGATCGTGCGGTCGATTATTTCCAGCGCTGCCTCGAGGCGGACAATCTCGCGGAAGGCTTCTACCGGCACCTCATGCTCTGCTACCGGCAGCTCGGGCGGCAGGCCGAAGCCATCGACATCTACGAGCGCTGCCGCAAGACCCTGTCCGCGGCGTTCAGCGTGGAGCCGTCCCGGGAAACGACGGCAATATACGAAACGTTGCTGCAGAACGTCTGAACCGGCAACACGAATTTTTCGATGTTTCTCGAGGCGTTGCATCACCTGTGCGGCGCGGCCGGCACATTTTCCTGTCGAGCTTCACAATACGTAATTCAGAAGTAATCCATCCGTAATCCAGCCGCAACCCGCCCCGCGTCATCGTAGGGACGCGAATTCGCGACGATTCGCAGTCGGCGCGAAGGAACCCGGGTAGAGCCGCGCATTTCCGCGGATTCAAGACCCGGGCGATTCGCAATACTCAACGCAAAGGAGGATTAGATGGAAACCTGTACCCGCATTCCAGCGCATTCTCAATCAGGCTCATTCTCATTGCACGTTCTTCGCCGCGCCTTGGCAGCAGCGCTCCTTGGCTCGACCCTCGCATTGTCCGGCTGCTACGTCGTGCCGGTCGGCACCGCCCCCGATGGATCGCAGCAGTTCATCTATTCACCGGTACCCGTGGTCCCCGCCCCGGGCGCCACCTCCGGCATTCCCGTCGCCGTGCCCGGCGGGCCGATGCCGGCCGTGCTCAACGTGAAGCTCTATCCCAGCAACGATCTCGCGAATCAGACCGGCGTGCTCACCGGCCAGGTCACGAACATGATGACCGGCAAAGGCCGCTTCACGTTCAACTACCAGGGTGAAACGCTGGTCGGCGAAGCGACGCGCGTTGCCAACGATGAACGGCGTGGTATCGCAAGCGCCTATGGTCCGCGTGGCGTATTCGCTCGCTGCGAGTACCAGATGAGTTCACCTCACATGGGCGCTGGCACCTGCAAGTTCTCCAACGGCGCGGAGTATCAGGTGCACATCGGCAGCTGACCGGCTCGCGCATCGCCGCGCACGCCTCGGAAGGCCACAGGCCCCCGGGGCGCGGCGTCGCGCGTGTGCTAACATCCACCCACTTTCCCCGGTACGAAACGGTGTAAGTGGAAACTTCCGTCGCAAGACAGCACGAAACGAGCGCGGTCCTCATCGGCGACGAGGTGCTGCTGGAGACGATACGGGAACTCGCCGCCGAGTTGCATCCGGCCCGCCCGGCGGTACCGGCCTCACTCGACAACCGCCTGGAACAGGATTACGGCTTCGACAGCCTGGCCCGGGTCGAGCTTTTCCTGCGCATCGAGAAGCGCTTCGGCGTGAGCCTGCCGGAGGCTGTCATGGCGAGCGCCGAGACGCCGCGCGACCTCATGCGCGCGATGCTCGCCGCAAGCCCCGCGCGCCACGCGCCCGCGGGCGCGGTCGAGCGCGTGTCCGCGCTCGCGGAAGAGTCGGAAACGCCCGATCAGGCCGCCACGCTTCCCGAAGTGCTGGAGTGGCATATCGCACGCCATCCGGATCGCCCGCACATCGTGCTCCAGGATGAAGAAGGCGCGGAGCGCACCGTCACCTATTCGGAGCTTGGCGAAGCGGCGGGGGCGATCGCCGCCGGTCTTCAGGAGCGCGGCCTGCAGCCCGGACACGCGGTGGCGATCATGTTGCCGACGAGCACTGATTATTTCTTCAGCTTCCTCGGCACCCTGCTCGCCGGCGGCATACCGGTGCCGATCTACCCGCCGGCACGCGCGTCCCAGATCGAGGACCATCTGCGCCGCCACGCCGGCATCCTGTCCAATGCGCTCACCGAGATCCTCATCACGGTGGCGCAGGCAAAGCCGATCGCGCTCCTGCTCAGGCCGCAGGTGACCACGCTGAAGGACGTCGTCACGCCGCAAGAACTAACTAAGCGGGGGCAGCGCCCGACGCCGCACCGCGCCAACCCGCAGGAAATCGCGATGCTTCAGTACACCTCGGGGACCACCGGGGACCCAAAGGGTGTCATCCTGACGCACGCCAATCTTCTGATCAACATCCGTGCGATGGCCCGCGCTCTGCGCGTCGCGCCTACCGATGTCTTTGTGAGCTGGCTGCCGCTCTATCACGACATGGGGCTGATCGGCGCATGGATGGGCAGCCTGGTCTACGGGTTCAAGTATCCGGTGATGTCTCCGCTCACCTTTTTATCGCGCCCGGAGCGCTGGCTGTGGACGATCCACCGTCACGGTGGGACGCTTTCGGGCGGTCCCAATTTCTGCTACGACCTGTGCCTGCGCCGGATTCACGATGCGGACATCGAGAGCCTCGACCTCTCGAACTGGCGCTTCGCGTTCAATGGCGCCGAGCCGGTGTCGCCGGAAACCATGGCGGCGTTCAGCAAGCGCTTCGCGCGCTGGGGCTTCAGGCCCGAGGCGATGTCTCCGGTCTACGGGCTGGCGGAAGCGACGCTCGGCGTCGCGTTCACACCGCCCCTGCGCGGACCGAAGCTCGACCGTGTGGACAAGGACGCGTTCATGCGCGGCGGGCGCGCGCTACCGGCGGCGGCGGATCACGCAAATGCGCTCACGTTCGTCGCCTGCGGACTGCCGATTCCCGGCCACCAGGTTCGAATCGTGGACGGGACGGAGCGCGAGCTGCCGGAGCGGGCCGAAGGCCACATCCAGTTCAGCGGGCCTTCCGTCACGAGCGGCTACTACCGGAATCCCGAAGCGACCCGCAATCTTCTGCACCGCGAATGGATGAACACGGGCGACTACGGCTACATTGCCGAGGGCGAGCTCTACATCTCGGGTCGGGTCAAGGACCTCATCATCCGCGCCGGGCGCAACATCTATCCGTACGAGCTCGAGGAGGCGGTCGGCTCGATCGAGGGCATACGGAAAGGCTGCGTGGCCGTCTTCGGCAGCAAGGATGTGCGCTCCGGCACCGAGCGCGTCGTGGTGCTTGCTGAAACGCGCGTGACCGATCCCGGCAAGGCGGAAGAGCTGCGTGCGCGCATCAACGAGCTCGCGGTGTCGCTCATCGCCATGCCGGTGGACGAAGTCGTGCTCGCGCCGCCGTACACCGTGTTGAAGACTTCCAGCGGGAAGATCCGCCGTGCGGCGAGCCGCGAGGCGTACGAGCGCGGCGGCCATGCCGGCACGCGGGCCGTGTGGCTGCAGATCGTCCGGCTCACGTGGTTTGCGATCCTGCCGCAGGCACGGCGTACCTTGCGCCTGGTCGCCGACTTGCTGTACGGGGGATACACGCTGCTGCTGCTGGGATTGCTGGGTTCCACCACGTGGATCACATGCGCCCTGATGCCGCGGGCCGCATGGTGCTGGCGCTTCAGCCATCATATGGCGCGGCTGTTTCTGCGGCTCGCGGGAATCCGGCTGAGCGTCAGGGGGCTGGAACACATCCCGACTGGCCGTGCCTGCGTGCTCGCGGCCAAACACGCGAGCTATCTCGACGGCGTCATCATGGTCGCGGCCCTGCCAACGCCGATGCACTTCATGGCCAAGCGCGAACTGCTGGATCATTTCGTCCCACGGATCTACCTCACCCGCGTCGGCACCGATTTCGTCGAGCGCTTCGATGTGCAGCGCGGCGTGGAGGACACCGGGCGCTTCGTCGCAATGGTCAGCGCCGGCCAACCGTTGATCGTCTTCCCGGAGGGCACTTTCCGCCGCATGCCCGGCCTGCTCCCGTTCCGCATGGGGGCATTCGTGATCGCCGCCCGCGCCAGCATGCCGGTCGTGCCGGTGACCATCCGCGGCACGCGCTCGATCCTGCGTGAAGGTCAATGGCTGTTCCGCCGCGGCGCGATCAGCGTGACCTTCAGCGCGCCGATTGAGCCGGCCGGGAACGAATGGAACGCGGCGATCCAGCTTCGCGACGCGGCGCGGGCGGAGATCCTGCGTCTGTGCGGGGAGCCGGATCTGAGCGAAGAGACTTTGCTGCCAGCCAAAAGGCCTCACCCGCGGTAGTCATGATTGCGCTGCGACAGCTTATTGAATAGCATCACGGGTCTGGGCCGGATGAAAACTGCGTTTCACAATCCGGAACCGCCGGCCTATCCCAATTTTCCACGAAAGCAAAAGGAGAAAGTTTCTGATGACCACCCCTTACAAAATTCTGATCATGGGGGCCTCGTACGGCTCGCTCCTGGGAACCAAGCTGGCGCTCGCGGGGCATACGGTCAAGCTGGTCTGTCTCCCCGCCGAAGCGGAGTTGATCAACACGGTAGGCGCCGTCGTGCGCATGCCGGTCAAGGGACGTGAAGGGCTCGTCGAGATCAACTCCAAAAAACTGCCGGGTCACTTGTCCGCCGGCGGTACCACGGCATTCAACCCGGCTGACTTCGATCTGATCGCGCTCGCGATGCAGGAACCGCAGTACCGTTCTCCCGGCGTGCGCGAACTGCTGGACGCGGTGGCCAAATCAGGAGTGCCGTGCATGTCGATCATGAACATGCCGCCGCTGCCGTATCTGGCGCGCATTCCCGGCCTCGATGTCACAGCCTGCCGGGAGAGCTACACCGACCCCACCGTCTGGGACAGTTTCGATCCGCGGCTGATGACGCTGTGCAGTCCGGACCCGCAGGCGTTCCGCCCGCCGGAGGACAAGGTGAACGTGCTCCAGGTCAGGCTGCCGACCAATTTCAAGTCGGCCCGGTTCGAATCGGACGCGCACACTGCCATCCTGCGTAAGCTGGAAGCGGACATCGAAGCCGCGCGTTTCGACGCTGGCGACGGCAAGATCGAGTTGCCCGTCAAGCTCAAGGTGCACGACTCCGTGTTCGTGCCGCTCGCGAAGTGGGCGATGCTGCTGGCCGGCAACTATCGCTGCGTGCAGAAGGACGGCATGCGCTCCATCAAGGAAGCCGTGCATTCCGACATCGAAGCATCGCGCGCGGTCTACAACTGGGTGGTCAAGCTGTGCGTGTCCCTGGGCGCGGCCGAAAAAGACCTTGTGCCGTTCGAAAAATACGCCAATGCGGCGCTGTCGCTTGCCAGCCCGTCTTCCGCGGCGCGGGCCCTGGCAGCCGGCGCCCCCAATATCGAACGCGTGGACCGTCTGGTGCAGATCATCGCGGCGCAACAGGGCATGCACTCCGATGTGGTCGATCGGACGGTCGCCCTGGTCGACGGCTGGGTGGAGGCCAATCGGCGAAAAGCCTGACTTGACCGGCAAGGAGAGAATCGTGGCCCAGCCCGTCGATCCCAACGCCGTCCTCATGACCGGCGAGAACTCGTTCATCCGCTTGAGCGCGGATGGCGGCAAGACGCATTCGTCCCGCGTAAGCCATTGGCGCGTGCTGTGGTGTCCGGCGGGCGCGGGTCACGCGATGTTCCTGCAATCGCCGCTCATCGAGAACCGCGTGCAGATCTACAGTGACAACGCGGCCGTGGCGCGTTGGCTGCAGCGCACGATCGAGACGCTGCTCTACCCCGCCTTCGCGGACACGGCGCTGCCGGTGTTCGACGCGCAGTTCTCCCGCGCCGGCGACCCGCGCTCGACGGCGGTGGAAACGGTGATCTCGGGAACGCAGCGCATGGTGCTGACCTGGTACGACTGCATCGACCCCTTTGTCCTCACCATGGCGCCCGGCATGGGCAACCGTCCCATCGGCGTATTCAGCACATTCTTTCCCGCGAAGTCGGCACAGATCGAGATCAACGGTCGTTTCGCGCCCGATGTGCCGTGGCTCGAAATGCGCGGAGACCGCCAGTGCACGAGCGCATGCCTCGCCTGGTCCGAGACGTGGGTTAAACCGCGCGGCTGAAACCGCCGAACAGCGGCTTGCAGGCGTCGAAGTCCTCGACCGAGCCCCCGGCGATGACGATGAGATCCTTCTTCCACGCCATGGCGCTGGTCCCGCTCACTTCCGCCGCCCCTCGCGCAATACATCAGCCGGGCGTGAGCGCGCGCACTGCCTTGACCCGCTCAGTACCCGCGGCGAGCATCAGGTTCCACTCCGTGCCCGCGGTGATGAACCGCGCGCCGAGTTTGATCACCGGCGTGAGCATCTTCACCACGTCACCGCCGGTCAAGCCGCCAACGCCCGCGATCTTGCCGTTGGCGTTGCACGCTTTCACCACGCGCTCGACAGCCGCCAGCACCTCGGGATGAGTCAACTCGCCCGGGTGCCCAAGATCCGTCGACAAATCGTTGGTGCCGATGTGGATGACGTCCACGCCGGGCACGGCGGCGATGGCCTCGATGTTGTCGAGCGCGGCCCTGCTCTCGATCATGAGCACGAGCAGCGTCGCGTCGTTGAGCGCCTTGCGCGCCTCGGCCGCGGGCACTGCGCGATAACCGAAGTGCGCCCAGCCGCCGAACGCGCCGCGGTTTCCGACCGGCGGATACTTGCATGCGGTGACCGCATTGCGCGCGTCTTCGACCGTGGTCACCTCGGGCATGATGATCCCCAGCGCGCCGTTGTCGAGCATGCGCAGCGCCGCGGCGTAGTCCTTCTCGGGCACGCGCACGAGCGGCGTCACGCCGACGTTCATCGCGGCGATCGCCATCTGCGATACCACGTCTTCCGGAACAACGCCGTGCTGCAGGTCGAAGAACAGCCCGTCGAAGCCGCACGCCTTCGCGGCGAGCGCGATGTCCACCGTGCGCGCGTGACGGACCATCAGCGTGAGCCCGAGCCCGCCGCTCTTAATACGCTCGGCGAGCGGGTTTGCCAGTTGGATCGGGGATGAGTTCATGCGGACCTCCCTCAAAAAATCGACTTCAAGCCGCAGTGGTCACAGAGAAATTCAGAATGCCCACTCCCTGTCGCTCCTCCCGGAGAAAGGCGGGGTGGCGGGTTTGATTTGATTTCTCTCCGTGTTCTCTGTGATCTCCGTGGCTGATGAATCAGAACCTTTCGGGCTCGATTGCCAGAATGCTGCTCGCGCCGTGCGTGATCTCGCGCGCGAGCGCCGGCGCCCGGGGCAGGATGTGCTCGGCATAGAACCGTGCGGTGGCAAGTTTGGCCCTGCAGAACTCGTGATCGGCGTCGGGCTCACCGAGTTTCGCGCGAGCGATCAGCGCCGCGCGGGCCATGAGTGAGCCCCCGGCCACCGTGCCGAAAAGTTTGAGATAAGGGACTGCGACCGCCGACGCGACGTTCGCGTCCGTGGGATAGGTTTCGACCAGCCAGCGTGTCGCGGCCTCCAGACCGTCGATCGCCTGCTTGAGATTCCCCCGCATGAGTTCAAATTCGCCCCCCGCCTTCGCGAGCGGGGCGTCGAGCGCGCGCATATCCGTGATGACCGCGAAGGCGGTCGCACCCTTCTCGAACGCCACCTTGCGGCCGATCAGGTCGTTCGCCTGGATGCCGGTCGTTCCCTCGTAGATCGTGGTAATGCGCGCGTCCCGCAGATACTGCGCGGCGCCGGTTTCCTCGATGAATCCCATGCCGCCGTGGATCTGGATGCCCGTGGAGGCGATCTCCACGGCCTGCTCGGTGCACCAGCCCTTGGCGACCGGCGTGAGCAGATCGATGAGCGCCTGCTGCCGGTGCCGCTCCTTCCCGTCGGGATGACGCTTCGCCTTGTCGAGCGCCGCCGCGGCCACGTAGGCGACGGCGCGCATCGCCTCGGTCTGCGCGCGCATCGACATCAGCATGCGGCGCACGTCCGGATGATGGATGATGCTGACGCGGTCGCCGCTTCTCTGGCCGATCGCGCGCCCCTGCACGCGGGTCTTCGCATATTCCAGCGCATGCTGATAGGCGCGCTCCGCGATGGCCACGCCCTCGACGCCGACGGCGAGACGCGCATGGTTCATCATCGTGAACATGTACTCGAGCCCGCGGTTCTCCGCGCCGACGAGGTAGCCGATCGCGCCCTTTTCCTCGCCGTAAGACAAGACGCAGGTGGGGCTCGCGTGAATGCCGAGCTTGTGTTCGATGGAAACGCACTTCACGTCGTTTCTTTCCCCCGGCGTGCCGTCGGCGTTGACGAGATACTTGGGAACGATGAACAACGAAATGCCCTTCACGCCCTCCGGCGCATCGGGCGTGCGCGCGAGCACGAGATGCACGATGTTGCCGGACATGTCGTGCTCGCCCCAGGTGATGAAGATCTTGGTGCCGCGGATGCGGTAGTGATCGCCCTCGCGGACGGCTTGCGTGCGGACGGCCGAAAGGTCCGAGCCCGCCTGCGGCTCGGTCAGGTTCATCGTCCCGGTCCACTCCCCGGAGGTGAGCCTGGGCAAAAACGTCGCCTGCTGCGGCCCGGAGCCGTGGATCCTCAGAGCCTCCAGAACGCCAGAAGTCAGCATCGCGCACAGGCAGAACGCCATGTTGGCGCTGTTCCACATCTCCTGCACCGGCAGCGAAACGATGTGCGGCAGTCCCTGGCCGCCGTACTGCGGCTGTCCGGAAAGCCCGTTCCACCCGGCGGCGATGAACTTGCCGTACGCCTCGTCGAATCCGGGCGGCACGGTCACCTTGCCGTTCTCGAGCCGCGAGCCGGTCCTGTCCCCTTCACGATTCAGGGGGTCGAGCACTTCACGCGCGAATTTCGCCGCTTCACCGAGTACCGCGTCGACGAGCTCGGCGTTCACTTCCTCCCAGCCCGGCAGGGCCGACACATCGTCGAGCCCCGCGAGTTCCCGCAGCACGAACTGCATGTCCTTGAGCGGTGCGCGGTACGTTGACACGGGACTCTCCTGCGGTTAAGTGAGCCAGTGTCGCACGGTCGGGAAGTCGGGAGATGGAGAAGTGGTGAAGTCGGATAGCCGGGCGTCGGAAAAAGCCTGCGCTCTCACGACCTCGCGTTTTCACGCTCTCGCGTCTTCATGCTCACAGCTCCGCCGTGAGCTCGGGCACCGCCTTGAACAGATCTTCGACCAGCCAGTAACTTGCGACCGAGAAGATGGGTGCTTCGGCGTCCTTGTTGATGGCGACGATCACCTTGCTGTCCTTCATTCCGGCAAGGTGCTGGATCGCGCCGGAAATGCCGACTGCGATGTAGAGTTCCGGCGCCACGATTTTGCCGGTCTGCCCCACCTGGTAATCATTGGGCACGAAACCCGAATCGACCGCCGCGCGCGAGGCGCCGACCGCCGCCCCCAGTTTGTCGGCAAGCGCTTCCAGTATCTTGAAGTTTTCCGCGCTGCCCATGCCGCGCCCGCCCGACACGATGATGCGCGCGGCGGTGAGTTCCGGACGCTCGGACCTGGAAAGCTCCTGTCCCTTGAACTGGCTCAGGCCCAGATCGGGTCCTGACGCAAGGTTTTCGACCGCAGCGGCCGATGCGCTCTCACCGGCGGGGTCGAACGCGGTCGCGCGCACCGTGATCACCTTGACCGGATCGGCGGACTGTACCGTCGCCAGGGCGTTGCCGGCGTAGATCGGGCGCACGAAAGTGTCGGCCGACATGACCGCGCTGATGTCGGAGATTTGCTGCGCGTCGAGCAACGCCGCCACCCGCGGGATGAAGTTCTTTCCGAAGCCGGTGGCTGGTGCAACGACATGGGAATACTGCCTGGCGATGGTCAACACCAGCGCGGCGAGGTTTTCCGCGGGGGCACCCTCATATTGCGGCGCGTCCGCCAGCAGCACCTTCTTCACGCCGTCGACCTTGGCCACCGCCTGTGCCGCCGCCCCGCACTGGTGCCCGGCGATCAGCGCATGGATGTCGCCGCCCATCCTGGCCGCGGCCGCGATCGTATTGGCCGTGCCCGGTTTCAATGCTTTTCCGTCGTGCTCAACTACCACAAGTACTGACATGTCCGTTCCAATTCAATTTGCAGATCTTGAACTTGACTTTGAGCCACTGCTCACCGGTCACCGATCACCAGACCTACCGTGTCATTCCCGAGCGACCCGGAATCCAATTTCCAGCGAATGGAGATTGGATGCCCGCCCCCGATTAAAGCACTCGAGGGCAGGCTCTGCGCGGGCATGACACAATAACTCTGGTCACCGCACCTAAATCACCCTCGCTTCGTTCTTGAGCTTGGCGACGAGTTCCTTCACGTCGGCGACCTTGACGCCGGCGCTGCGCTTGGGAGGCTCTTCCACTTTGAGCGTCTTCAGGCGCGGCGTCACATCCACGCCGAGCGCATCGGGCTTGACGACTTCCAGCGGCTTCTTCTTCGCCTTCATGATGTTGGGCAGCGTGACGTAGCGCGGCTCGTTCAGCCGCAGGTCGGTCGTCACTACCGCGGGCAGCCTGATGGTGAGCTTCTCGAGCCCGCCGTCGATCTCACGCGTAACGTCAGCCGCGTCGCCATTGACCGTGATGCTGGAAGTGAACGCGGACTGCGGCCAGTTGAGCAGCGCGGCCAGCATCTGGCCGGACTGGTTGGCGTCATCGTCGATTGCCTGCTTGCCCATGATGACGAGCTTGGGCTGCTCTTTTTCGACGATCTTCTGCAGCACCTTGGCCACCGCCAGCGGCTGCACTTCGACGCCGGTTTCGACCAGAATGCCGCGATCGGCGCCCATCGCCATCGCCGTGCGCAGCGTTTCCTGGCATTGCTGGACGCCGACCGACACCGCGACGATTTCGGAGACCACGCCGGCCTCCTTCATGCGCACCGCCTGCTCGACCCCGATTTCGCAAAACGGGTTCATCGTCATCTTGACGTTGGCCGTTTCGACTCCGCTGCCGTCGGACTTGACGCGCACCTTCACGTACGGGTCGATCACGCGTTTTACCGTGACCAATACTTTCATCAGCACTCCTCGTGGAATGGACTCGGGAAAGAAATGGGAAGGTCTGTATTTTACCCGATTGGCGCAGGCGACGAAACGCCGTGGCGTCCATCATGTGGCACCCGTGGTTTACCGCTCGTGCCGCCTTCAACAGCGGAGCATTTCGCTCACGTCCGCGAGTGCGTCAAATTGCCACACCTTACCAAGCAGCCGGTCGCAGCGCGTCCTGCCGATGATCGGCTCGCAATTGACGATGAACTTGCCTTCCAGATCGGCATCCGACATCGGATTCGACGCCTCGCCTCTCGGATCGAGCACGCGCAGGTCGAATTTCCTGCCGTCCCGCATCACGATGTGGACGGCTCCGGAGCGCCGCCCCGGATAGATTCGCTCGCACTCTTCGTCGAGCCGCGCATCGACGCGCTGGATCATCGCCCGCACCGCCGGCCGGTCAAGGCTTTCCGGCAGGAAGTGCGAAGCCGCCACCTCGCCATCCACCAGCGCCAGCGCTGCGGCGCACGGCGCGCTCATCTGCGCGTCGAGCAGGTTGTCGCAATGCTTGTGGTCGTGCCCATGCACGCCCACGGCGTAAAGGCCGGCCTCGACATGCTCCACGTCTTCCGCGCGAATTCCGTGTTTTCGCCGCAGTTCGCGGATGCCGTCGATCACCGAGTGATAGTGGCGGCAGCACGGATACGGCTTGAAGTAAACGTGGCTGATTTCGAAGCGCCGGCCCAGGCCCTCGAGCAGACGTTCCCAATTGACCTTTCCGTCGGCGTGGGTGCGGAAGAATCCGTCCCGGCCTTCGAGAATTTTCGACGGGCCGGTGATGCCGCGCCGCGCGAATTCGGCGCACAACAGCCCGTCACGCGCCGCTTTGCCGGGGTGGATGCGCTTCACCTCCGCGCCCTCCTCCAGATACTCCCGGATGCCGCCTGCAAAGCTTCCCGCCAGACCGATCGCATGCCGGGTTTGTTCCGCGTCGAGTTTGAGCAGGCTCGCGACTCCCGCCGCCGCGCCGAACACGCCCGCAATGGCGGTGTTGTGAAACCCGCGCCGCGCGGACGTGGGATGCATTGCTGCCGCGATGCGCAGCATCACGTCGTATCCCAGGACCACCGCCAGCGCGATTTCACTTGCACTCGCCTGGTGCTGTTCCGCGGCCGCCAGCACCGCCGGAAAAATCGCCCCCGCCGGGTGCGCCGAGCCGTTGGTGTGTCCGTCGTCGAAGTCGAGGCCGTGCGTGTTCGCGCCGTTCACCAGCGCCGCGTTCGGCGCCGCGAGCCTCACGCCGCTGCCGATCACGGTGGCGACGCGCGTGGCGTCATTTTCCTCGTAATACGACAACAGCGCCCGCGATACCGGCATCGCGGAACCCGCTGTCGAACAGGTCAGGAAATCCAGCAGCGCGCGCTTGAACGCGTGGATGACCTCCGGCGACAGCGAATCGTACCGTGTCGCAGCGACGTGAGCCGCAAGTCTCCGGCTTGCGCCTGCGCTCAATTTCTCAACGTTCCTGTTTACCGTATCCATGCGGTCATGCTTCCCATTGGCAATGTCACGAAAAACACCGCGGTGATCACCATTCCGTCATGCCGGCGAAGCCTGGCGTCACCGAAACACGACCAGCCCGTCGATCGCCACGACACCATTGTCCTCGCCTTTCACGATCAGCGGGTTGATTTCGGCCTCGCTCACGATGCGGCTCCCAAGACACGCAAGCAACGACATGGCGCAAATTGCACGGGCGAGCGCCGCGCAGTCCCCGCGCGGAAGGTTGCGGAATCCGCGCAGGATGGCGAGTTCAGGCACTTCTTCGATCATTTCCATCGCGGTAGCGAGGCTGACCGGCGCGAGCCGCACGCAGTAGCTGCGCTTGAGTTCGGCCATGACGCCGCCCATTCCCAGCAGCACCACCGGCCCCACTTCGGGATCGCGCCGGTAGCCCACGATCACCTCGGCAAGCCCCCGCTGCATGCGCTGTACCAGCACGCCGTCGATGCGTGCCGCAGGAAAGGTTTCGCGCGCCCGGTTCAGCATGCGCTGCACGCTGCTTTTCAGGTTCGCCGTGCTCGATATGTTGAGTTCGACCATGCCCGCATCGCTCTTGTGCGCGATGTCCGGCGACAACAGTTTCACGGCCACCGGAAAATCGACCTGCCCGCATTGTGCAGGATCCATGATCACCCTGCTTTCCGCACGTGCGATGCCCAAAGCCGCGAACAGGCTGCACGCCTCGAATTCGTTGAGGCGCGGGGCCTGCATCGCCGACACCAGTTCCTCGGCCGCAGCGAGGTCCTCCCGCAGGCACTCTACCCGCGGTGCGGGTGCATGCCAGTCGAGATACGCGTTGACTGCGTCGGCGCACGACTCCGGCGTGCGGAAACTCGCGATGCCGTGCTGCTGGAGAAACGCGAGCCCGTCGTCGGCGCGCGGCGCGAGAAACACCGCGAGCGGTTTCCTGCCGCGCGCTTCGGCCTTCAATACCCGGTCGACCAGGGTCTGCGGGTTCTGGGAGCTCGAGCCGATCACCGAGACCACCGCGTCGCAGTGATCGGACGCGAGGAGAGCCGAGAGAATCGCCGTGTAGGCGCCGCCCTCGCTCCTGCCCATCGGGATGTCGGTGATCGGCGCGTCGTTGATGGGAAGACCCTCGGCCTGCAGCTTCGCCACGAGCGCGGGCGGCGGCGACACGACTTCCGCTCCCAGCACGCCCAGGCGATCAGCGACCATTGCCGCCGCGCCTCCCGTGCCGGTGAGTACCGCCACCCGCCGCCCCGGCGGCGGTGTGTGTCCCAGCGCCAGTTGCGGCAGTTCGAAGAGGCTCTCGAGCATGTCCACACGCATGATGCCGTGCGTCCGGAAGAAGGCACTCGCGAGTTCGTCAGTTCCGACCATCGCGCCGGTGTGCGACGCGGCTGCGCGGCGTCCGACCTCCGAGCGGCCCAGCTTGTAGGCGACGACCGGTTTCCCCGCGGCGAATGCGCGCCGTGCCGCGGCTGCGAGCCGTTCGGAATCCCGGAATGTCTCCAGGAAAAGCAGGATCAAGCCCGTCTCCGGATCGTCCGCGAGAAATTCCGCGATTTCGCCTACGCCGAGGTCACATTCGTTGCCCACCGAAACGAGCTTGGAGAAACCGAGTCCGCGAGCCTGGGCGCGCGAGAGCAGCGTCCCCAGCGTGCTTCCGCTCTGCGAGATGACGCTCAGCGGCCCCGGCCGGAATTTCTCGCGCTCGAGCACGGCGTTCACCGACAGTGCGGTCCTGCCATGCACGTTGACGAGGCCCATGCAGTTGGGTCCGAGCAGGCGCACGTCGGCCGCGCGCGCCATCGCGACCATGTCGCGCTGGCGCTTCAAGCCCTCCTCACCCAGTTCGGCAAACCCCGCGCTGAAGATCGTGGCAACCGGAATTTTGAGTTCGCAGCATTGCGCGACGATATCGGGTACCGACGGCGCCGGCACCATGATGAACGCGTGGTCGATCGGCCCGGGCGCCGAGCGCAGGTCGGGATAGGCGGTTTCCCCGAAAATCTCCGTGCGTCCCGGATTGATCGGCAGTATGCGCCCGGCGTAACCGTGCCTGCGCAGGAAACGCTGCGGGCGTGAATTGTTCTTCTTCAGGTCCGCCGATGCGCCCACCAGCGCCACAGCGCGCGGCGCGAACAATGCATGGCGCAAATCTGTCACCGTGCCTGATTGGACGGCTTGCTGACCGTCAGCCGGTCTGTTCAAGGTTCTTTATCCGCGGCGGGCGCTGGGAGAAGCGGCGCTCGAAAATGATCTCGGCGAGCCGGTTCTTCATCATCTCGATCGAGCCGCCGGCGATCATCCAGCCGCGCGTGCGCCGCAGGCAGTATTCGACCAGCGTCTCCTGCGTGTAGCCCAGCCCGCCCATCGCCTGCAGCGCTTCGTTGGCGACCTCGAAGCCCGCCTGGTTGCACATGAGTTTCGCGACCGTCGTTTCATCCGCGGCCGGGAAGCCGCGATCGGCGTTGGTCGCCGCCCGGTAGAGCAGCAGCTGGGCCGCCTCCAGTTTCACCTTCATCTCGGCGAATTTCCATTGCAGGCCCTGGAACTCGCACAGCGGCCGCCCGAACTGCTTGCGCGTGAGCGCGTAGTCGCGCGCCATGTTGAAGCAGTAGCGTCCGAACGCCACGGAGCGCGCCGCGTTGCCGACGCGTTCCGCATTGAAGCCCGCGATCTGCTTCTTGAATCCGCCCGGCCCGAGCAGCACGTCTTCGGGCGGCACATAAACGTTGTCGAAATAAAGCGGCGCCCAGTGCGCGCCCGACATGAAGTGCGAGGTCTTGCCGATCTCGAATCCCGGCGCGCCGCGGCGGATCATCACCGAACCGATGCCGTCCACGCCCGGTCCGTAACGAACGTAAACCAGATACTGGTCGGCGTGCGGATTGGGAAAGACCTTGGTGCCGCTCACGCGCAACCCGGCGCCATCGGGCACGGCGGCGGTGGCGAGATCGGTCGTCGCCGATCCCGCGTCGGGTTCGGTCATCGCCACCGCGATGATTTCCTCGCCGCTCAGGATGGGCGCGAGATACCGCTTCTTCTGGTCGTCCGAGGCAAAGCGCGCCAGCACGCGAACCGCGCCGAAATTGCCTTCCTGTATGAGATCCGCGCTGCGCGGACACACCAGCGCCACCTGTTCGATCGCCAGCACCGCGTCCATGAGCGTACCGCCCTGGCCGCCGTCCGCCTCGGGAATCGTGATGCCGAGCAGTCCGGCGCCCGCCATCTTCCTGGCGACCTCGCGCGGATATTCTTCCGAATGGGCGCGCTTGAGCGCGTCGGCCTCGAGTTCGCGCCGCGCGAACGCGCGTACCGTGTCCTGAAAAGCCTTTTGCTCTTCGCTCAGCGTGAAATCCATGCTGTCCTTGGCTCGAGTGACGAGGGAATAACGCCGGCTGATCGTGCGCCGTGCATCACGACGCGCTCCCGGTCTGGAAAGTCCGCAAGATGAACAAGGTCCGGAACGGATGGAAGTCTATCGCCCGCCACTTCCACTGTCCACGGGAAGTCCTGTATATGGACGAAAATCGCAGCTCAAACCGTACTGCGTTCATTCCGCAATTCGAGCGCCTCGTGCTCGGGACGCCGCACCTGTTCGGCCGGAACGTATGTCGGGTTCTTCCAGAGGGCAAAATCCGGAAACGCGGGATCCCGGAAGACTTCGCCGATGCAGGTCCCGACATTCGCCTGGTGATCCACCTTGCGGATGAATCGCCCGGGCCCGCAGTCACCAACGCGGTATGCGGCGGGAGCTCCATGCTCCTGGTTCCGGCCGTTCGTTGTCGGCCACCATGTCCCGTTCGTCCCGATACGGTCCGTCCGCCATTTCTTCCCCTCGACGGGATGCTAGCGCAGGTACGCCACCGCCTCGTGCACGCGGTCGACGGCCAGCACCTCCAGCCCGGCGATCTTCTGTTTCGGGCGGTTCGCGGCCGGAACCAGCGCCTGCGCGAAACCGAGCTTTGCCGCTTCCTTCAGGCGCTCCTGCCCGCGCTGAACCGGCCGCACTTCGCCGGCGAGCCCGACTTCGCCGAATACCACGAGCTTAGCCGGCAGCGGCTTGTTCTTGAGTGAAGAGACGACCGCCATCAACACCGCGAGATCGGCCGCCGGTTCGCTGATGCGCACGCCCCCCACCGCGTTGACGAAAACGTCCTGATCGAAACAGGCGATCCCGGCATGCCGGTGCAGCACCGCCAGCAGCAGCGCAAGCCGGTTCTGTTCGATCCCGACGGTGAGCCGCCGCGGATTCGGCGCATGCGCTTCATCGACCAGCGCCTGCACTTCGACCAGCAACGGGCGCGTGCCTTCCTGAGTCACCATCACGCACGACCCCGCGACCTCTCCGTCGTGCCGCGACAGGAAGAGCGCCGAAGGATTCGACACGCCCTTCAGTCCCTTTTCGGTCATCGCGAAAACGCCCAGCTCGTTCACCGCGCCATACCGGTTCTTGAAGGCGCGAATCAACCTGAAGCTCGAGTGCGTGTCGCCTTCGAAGTAGAGCACGGTGTCGACCATGTGCTCGAGCACGCGCGGGCCGGCGAGCGCCCCCTCCTTGGTCACGTGTCCGACGAAAACGATGGTCGTGCCGCCCGCCTTGGCGACGCGCGTGAGCTGGGCCGCGCACTCGCGCACCTGCGCGACCGATCCCGGCGCGGATTGCAGGGCCCCCGAATAGAGCGTCTGGATGGAATCGATCACCGCGACTTCCGGCTTTTCCGCGCCCAGTACCGCCTGGATCTTCTCGAGATTGATCTCCGGGAG
>JACQOJ010000010.1 GCA_016202605.1 Betaproteobacteria bacterium | reverse complement strand
GTCCGGCTCATCGTTCCTTTCGCGCCGGGCGGCGGGACCGACATCACCGCGCGCGCCAGGTCGAGACCCGGTGCGCTCAATTTCGGGTCGTCCGGGACCGGCGGGCTCTCCCACCTCGCCGGAGCGCTTTTCTCCTATCTCGCCAGGCTGAGCAGGGAGATCATGCAGATCATGCACGAGCCGGACGTCAAGGGTCGGCTTGCCGCCGACGGTTCGGAAGCCGTGGGCAGCACCCCGGAGCAGTTCGGCGCGCACATCCGCGCCGAGGTTGCGAAATGGAAGAAGGTCATTCAGGAAACCGGCATTCGCGCGGACTGACGAGGAACCGCGGATAAACGCCGGCCGACGAAAACCAGGAAGCGAACAGACAGGATTCACATGATTGACAGGATTCATTCAATACACCGGGAAAATCCTGCAGGTCCTGTTGATCCTGTCTATTGATTTTCGGTTTTGATGTCGATCCTGTCGGCGTTAATTTGCGTTCATCGGCGGTTCCAACAGCAGGAGGTCCAATGTCCATAGCACTCGAACTTGCAAAACGCATCCATGCGCTGCGTTACGAGGATCTGCCGCCGGAAGCCCCGCACTGGGCCCGGGTCGGCATCCTGGATTTTCTCGGCGTGACGCTCGCCGGCAGCCGCGAACCGGCGCCGCGATTGGTGGCGGACGCCATCGGCGCGCCCGCCGCCGGCGCGAGCGCCGTATTCGGGATGGGAAAACGGATCGGCGCGCTGGAAGCGGCGCTCATCAACGGCACCGCGTCCCACGCGCTCGACTTCGACGACTGCAACAATACGTTCGGCGGACATCCCTCGGTGCCGATCCTGCCCGCGCTGTTCGCGCTCGCCGACGATATGGGCGCCAACGGCCCCCGATTCATTCTGGCCTATGTCACCGGGTTCGAGGTGGAGGCGAAGATCGCGATGGGCGTTCATTTACACCACTACACCAAGGGCTGGCATCCCACCGCGACACTCGGCGTCTTCGGCGCCGCCGCAGCGTGCTCGAAACTGATGGGACTCGACGAAGAACGCACGGCCACCGCTCTCGCCATCGCGGCTTCGCTCGCGGCGGGCATCAAGTCCAACTTCGGCACGATGGTGAAACCGCTGCACGTCGGCCACTGCACGCGCAGCGGCCTTTTCGCCGCACAGCTTGCGCGCGCGGGTTTCACCGCCAACGCGGCAGGGGTGTTCGAGCACAAGCAAGGCTTTCTCAACGTGTTCAACGGCGAAGGCACCTATGACATCGCGCGCATCTTCGCGCACTGGGCCGATCCGTTCGACATCGTGAAACCCGGCATCGCCATCAAGCAGTATCCCTGTTGCGGAAGCACGCACCCGGCTCTCGACGCGATGCTCGCGCTCGCGCGCAAGCACGACCTGAAGCCCGATCAGGTCGAACGCATCGAGGCATGGACCCACGCGCGCCGGCTCGAGCATACCAACCGCCCGGATCCGAAGAGCGAGCTCGACGCCAAGTTCAGCCTTCAATACTGTCTTGCACGAGCGATAACCGACCGCAAGATCATGCTCGAACACTTTGAAGGCAGCGCCTATCTGGATGCCGCAGTACGTCGCTTGCTGCCACGCATTCACGTCGCCCCGTACACCACCGCCCAGTTTCCCGCCGAGAACCACTTCGGGGCCGAAGTGAAAGTGCACACCAGGGACGGCGCAACGTTCAGCGGCAAAGTGGACCAGCCGTTCGGCCGCACTTCGGACAACCCGCTGCCCAAGGCGCTTCTCAAGGAAAAATTCGAGAACTGCAGCGCGCGTGCCCTGGAGCCGGACGCGGTCGCGAGACTGTATGCCGCGGTACAGAATTTCGAGAACCTGAACGCCGTGCGAGAAGTTACTGCGCTTGCTGCCGGCGAGAGCGCTCGTCCGCAGCGCGCTGCCGCTGCGTAGTCCCCACAAAGCCCCGTATTTTCAAAAACACAACTGGGAGCCGTGCTCAGAGTCTCCCACCCGACGTCTACCCATATCGGGAACCTTATCTTGGATTCCCATTGTGGGAACTTTCTGCTATCATTCACAAATGCAATGGACGAAAGCATCAGATGCGGATCATCGGGCGCGGCAAGCTCGATGAGTTCGTTGGCGCTCATGCGGACGCCCGTTCATGGATCGAGAACTGGCTGGCAAATGCTGAGGCAGCGCAATGGAAAACATCACAGGACATCAAGCAGAGTTACGCCTCGGCGAGTTTTCTGGCGGACAACGTGGTGATATTCAACGTCAAGGGCAATCGTTACAGATTGGAAGTGCAGATCGCATATAAGACCGGCATCGCTGTTGTTCAATGGATCGGCCTCACGCCGAATACACGAAACGCATGAACTGAGAGAGTGATGATCGAACCGAAAATTATCAAGACCGAAGAACAATACCGCGCGTATCTTGCTGAGGTGGAGCGTCTTGCGGCTGACGATCCTGCGCCCGGAACTTCCGGCGGTGACCGGCTCGAACTCCTCGCCAAACTCGTTGAGGACTACGAAAAAGACCGCTTCAAGTTTGAGCGGCCCGATCCGGTCGATGCCATCCTGTTCCGTATGGAGGAGCAGGGATTGCGCAGAAAGGATCTGGCGCCGATCCTGGGCGGGAAAAACCGGGTTTCGGAAGTCCTCGCGCGCAAGCGCCCTCTTACGCTAACGATGGTGCGGGCACTCAGTGATACGCTCCAGATTCCCGCCGATTTGCTCATCCGTGAACCGGAAGCGCCGTACGGTGAGGGCGCGAATGCCGGACATATTTCCGTGCCGTTGCTCGTGAAGTCCGGGTGGTTCAGCGATGAAGAAGCAGCGAGGCTGACGACCAGCGATATCGTGCGGCGATACCTCAAGCCCGTGCACGGTCCACTCTACCTCAAACACACGATCACTTACGGCTCGACGCCAAACACCAACAAGACGAATTTGCGGCTGTGGGTTGGGAAGGTGCGCGAGCTTGCGAAGGAGACGCGTCGGGAACGTGGAACCCGGCGTCCAGGCACTCTGAACGAGCAGTTCCTCGGATACGTCGCGCGACTCAGTTGGGCAGAAAGCGGGCCGCGTCTTGCGAAGGAGTTTCTCGCCGAGAGGGGGATTGCCCTCGTCGTCCTGCCCGCACTGGCGCAGACGCACCTTGATGGCGCTGCCATGCTCGGGGAAGATGGTGCGCCAATTATCGGCCTGACAATTCGTCATGACCGGCTTGACAATTTCTGGTTTACGCTCATGCACGAGCTCGCTCACGCATGGATGCATCTTTCCGATCCTAAACTCGCCATCACGGACGAGGATGTCGAGGACGAGCGCGACGATGATGTCAAGGAAGTCGAGGCCAACCGGCTTGCTCGCGAAGCATTTATTCCGCGCTCGAAGTGGAAACGCAGCCCCGCGTTCCTGCGCCCGTCGGTTGAGACGATTCATGCGCTGGCCGACGAGCTGCACATCAGCCCCGCAGTCATTGCGGGACGCCTGCGCCGGGAAAAGGTCGGCTACGGCACGTTCAGTCGGCTTGTTGGTCATCGTCAAGTCCGCCGGCTGTTTCCAGACGTGAAATGGAAGTGAACCCACATCTAGAATGAAGAGCGACTCACATGGCGGTAGCCGCCCACCGAGGATCATCCAGCGCTGCATCAAGCTCGCGCCCGATCAATCGACCTTGGCGTTGGTTCGGCGCCAGCGGCACGCCGTTGCATTGAGCTCTGCCTGCCTTGACAGCGGCTGACCTTGCGACCTAAATTCGATCGCGCGGTCGTCCACCACTCGAGGAACACCCATCATGGCTCCCACCATTACCAAAGCCCGGCGCATGCGCGAATTGCTGCAATCCGGGAGGATCGTCGTCTCGCCGGGCATCTACGACGGCTACAGCGCGCGTCTCGTCGAGCAGGCGGGATTTCAGGCCGCATCGACCTCCGGCGCGGGGGTTGCCAACTCACGTCTCGGACAGCCGGACATCGGCATCATGTCGCTGCGGGACAACGTGGACGGCTGCCATCACATCGCGCGCAGCGTCTCGATTCCCGTGATGTCCGATGCCGACACCGGCTACGGCAACGCGGTCACGGTCTATCACACCGTGCAGTACTTCGAGGAGGCCGGCGTGGCGGGCATCAACATCGAGGACCAGGTGAGTCCCAAGCGTTGCGGTCACATGCGCGGCAAGGAACTGATCAGCGCCGCCGAAATGGCGAAGAAGATCGAAGCCGCGGTCAAGGCAAAAAGGGATCCCGACTTCATCATCAACGCCCGCACCGACGCCATCGCCGTCGAGGGCCTCGAGCGCGCGATCGAGCGCGCGAAAACCTACATCGCGGCGGGCGCCGACATGGCGTATCCCGACGCGATCCGTTCCGAAGACGAGATCAAGCGCTTCGTCGACGAGGTCCAGGCACCCGTCAGCATCAGCATGGGCATCGGGCTGCGCGGGCGCCCGACCACGCCGCTGGTGTCAGTCAAGCGCCTGCAGAGCATCGGCGTCGCACGCGTGAGCTATTCGCGCATGCTCACCGCCGCTGCCATCAAAGGCATGAAGGATGCGCTCCGGGCATTTCGGGAGAACATGGAAACGGATCAGCCACCCGAGCGGCAGGAGCTGGTCGTCGGTGCCGAAGAAATCAGCGAGCTGATGGGCTATTCGTTCGTCAACGAGCTCGAAGCTCAATTCCTGCTCGACGAGCAGCTCGAAAAGAAATACGGCTCGGCGCAAGAGGTCGATTACGTCGTGCGCGGACAGGCGTAAGATATCCGCCGAACAAGGACAAGCAGGAAATGCCATGCCCTACCCGAGCAACGCTTTCCGGATGATGGCGGCGGCGCTGTGCGCTGGCGTCTGGACCGTCCAGCCACTTTTCGCCGCACCGATCGACGCCGCCAAAGACTATCCGAACAAACCGATTCGCCTGATCGTGCCGTTCGTGCCGGGCGCGGGTACCGACATGACCGGGCGGGCGATCGCCGCGAAGCTCACGGACCGCTGGGGACACCAGGTCGTCGTGGACAATCGCCCGGGCGCTGCCGGAACGATCGGCGTCGAACTCACTGCGCAGGCAACGCCCGACGGATACACGATTTGTCTCATCTCGGCATCACACTCCGTCAACGCCGCGACCAACCCGAAGCTGCCCTACGACCTCACCCGCGACCTGCAGGCAATATCGCAGGCGACTTCGCTTTTCTACGTCCTCTATGTCAATCCGTCCGTGCCCGCGAAATCGGTGCAGGAACTGGTCGCGCACGCAAGAGCGAACCCCGACAAGCTCAATTACGGATCTTCAGGCACGGGTGGCCTGCAGCATTTTGCCGGCGAAATGTTCAGCCACCTGTCGGGCGCCAAGATGACCCACATTCCGTACAAGGGCGGCGCTGCGGTGATCACCGATGCGCTGGCCGGAAACATTCAGGTCGGCTTCGGCACGCTGCTCGGCATCCGAGGCCACATAAAAGCGGGTCGGCTGCGGCCTCTTGCAGTGTCCACGAGCAAGCGGGCTTCCGCCGCGCCGGAGCTGCCGACCATCGCCGAATCCGGAGTGCCCGGGTACGAAGTCGATCAGTGGTACGGCCTGGTGACTTCCGCCAAGGTCCCGCGCGCGATCGTCAACAAGCTCTCCGCGGGCATCGCTGAGGCGCTGAAATCACCCGACGTCGCGCAGCGCTTCAGTGCGGAGGGATCGACGCCGGTGGGCAGCAGTCCCGAGCAATTCGGCGCGCACATCAAGTCCGAGATCGCCAAGTGGCGCAAGCTCGTGAAGGACGCGGGGCTCGCGCTGCGTTGAGACCGACGCGGACTGATCACTCCGGCTTGATGCCGAGTTGCGCGAACAGCCTGCCCCACTTGTCCCGTTCCCGCTTGAGATAGGCGGCGTATTCCTGCGGGGTGCTCCCCAACGCTTCACCGCCGCGCTTCTCCATGTCCTCCTTGAACGAAGGCGAGCGCGTAACGTCGGCGATCGCGCGATGCAAGCGCTCGATGATCGCCTCTGGAGTCTTGACGGGAACCAGGATGCCATACACACCCGTCGTCGCGTCGTACCCCGGCACAACCTCGCTCACCGCCGGAACATCGGGCAAAATCGGCGAACGCTTCGCGCTCGTCACGGCGAGAGCCCGCAACCGTCCCGTCTTCAGCATGGGAATGGCGGACACCAGATTCGGCGGATAGATCTCGATTTGGCCGCCCATCGTGTCGGCGACCGCCTGAGATGTTGCCTTGTACGGTATCTCCTGCAGGTTGACGCCGGCCATCGATTTGAACAATTCAAGGGTAAGAAACGCCGAGCTTCCGCGTCCCGACGATCCATAGCGGAGCTTGCCGGGCTGCGATTTCGCCAGCGCGATGAGATCCTTGATCGTGCGCGCCTGAACTCCCGGATAGACGCAGATCACGTTGGGTGAGAGCACCACAAGGCTCACGGGTATCAGGTCCTTCGGATCGAACGGCAGTTTCCTGTAGAGCATGGGGCCGGTCACCAGACTCAATGTGCCGATCAGCAGCGTATGGCCATCCGGCGTGGACTGGCTCACCAGCTGGTTGGCGAGACCGCTGTTCGCGCCCGGACGGTTTTCCACGACCGCGTTTTGTCCGAAGCGCTGTGACAGTCCTTCCCCGAGCAGACGCGCCGTGTAATCCGTAGTCGTGCCGGCGGTGAAGCCCACCACCACCCGGATTGGCCGGCTGGGATACGTTTCGGCTGCGTCCGCCGCGACTGCTGTCAGTCCCAGAATGACGGCAGCGAATGCCGCCCGCGTTGAACATCCGTTCTCCTGCATCGTCACTCGCATGGTCTCACCTTTCCCAAGACTGGTTAACCTACGAAACGCTCAAATGCGCGAAGCCAGTTTTCGCCGAGTATGCTCCGCACCTGATCCTGCGGGTAACCGCGACCCAAAAGCGCTGCCGTGAGATTTGGAAGCTTTTCGATTCTTTCCAGATCCTTTGCATATGCCTGATTCAGAAAGTCGTCGACCGAGCCGAAGATATCCGGCCGCAGCGTCCTGTTCCTGACGGATTGGGGCAGCACCTTGCCCTCACGCTTGAAGCCCTCGACATAGTCCAGGCCCAATCCCATGCAGTCCATGCCAAACTTGCCGGTGATGTAGTCGACGTGCCCGAGCATGTGCTCGAGGCCCGGGTTTTGCGGCGCGACGGCGCTCGGCAGAGCATTCAGCCCGATCACCCCGCGCTTTTCCGCGACCACACCCAGCACGTCGTCCTTCTTGTTGCGGTCGTTCGGCGTCACTGCGTACGCGTTCGCGTGGGTAACGACCGGCGCCCGCGCCAACCGGACCGCATCGAGCGAGGTCTGATGGCCGGCGTGCGAAACGTCGAGCATCAGCGGAAGTTCGTTGACCGCCGCGATGAAGTCCCGGCCCAGGAATGTGACGCCGCCGTCTTTCAGCTCCCCGCAGCCGCAGCCCAGCAGGTTGGCGAAGGTATAGCAAATTCCCAGCACACGGAAGCCGAGGTGATACAGAATGCCGACACGCTGCAGGTCCTTCTCGATCATGTCGGCCGCCTGGGTGATCAGCACGAGGGCGATCTTTCCCTCCCGTTTTGCTTTCCGGACGTCGGCGGCCGAAGTAGCGAGTGTCAGGGTCGGGCTCTTTTCGATTCTTGTGAGCGCTGTTTCCGTCCGCCGCAGCACCTCGTCCCACGTCTGGGGTGAAGCGATGCTCAGGAATCCCGCATCGACCCCGCCTTCGACCAAACCCTGCAAATAGGGCTCATCGAGCACATAAAGCGGCGTCAATGCGTCGATCACCAGCGCTTCGCGGTGAAACCGCGCAACTCCTGTTTGTGCTTCGTGATCGGTTGCTTTCATGTCAGGTCAGCGTCTCGCTCGTCAATTTATCGATCCGCGTGCTCGGCGCCAAGTGATTCAGCCTCTCCGGCTCGCCCGACGATCATCTGTTGCCTGAGCCATGGCGCAAGTTTGGTTAACTCGGGGATGAAGTGGGTGCGCAGGATATCGCACGCGAGTTGAGCCACCCTTTCCGGAAGGGCTCCATATTCCCCGGAGCGGGCAATCAAATGGATCTGTCGCAGCAACCCCGTGCTGGGAAACGGCAACACTTTGGTACCCTCCAGTTGCGAGCGCGCCTGCAACAAGCACAGCGGGGTCGCGATCGCCCAGCCCAGACCCTCCCGGACCATGGCGATCAAGGAATCCGTCGCGTCCACTTCCAGCAGCCGCGGCGCTTTGATTCTGAGCCGCCGCAGGTGGCGCTCAATCTGATCGCCCGTTTGCGATCGAGCAGAGAAACGGATCAACGCGTAGCTTGCCGCCAGACGCCTAAAATCCGCTACGTCCACTTCCGTCGCCAGACGCTCGGGCAGCACCAGGACGTACGGCTCGCTGAGGATTGGAAAACGGTCCAGCCCATCCACGTCATCGAGCGCGTCGCCCACGATGATCATATCGAGGTTGCGCGTAAGCAGTCCTTCTGCCTGATCGTGCGCCAAGCCGGAACGGAACGACAGGCGCTGGGCAGTCTTGAGCAACGCGCGTATCAATCGCGGACCCACTGTCGCCGCGAATGAATCGATGATGCCGATGCGCAACTCGGGAATCTTGCTCGACGCCGCCTGATGCACCAGCGTCACCAGCGCTTCTGCATCCTCCACCAGCGAAGCCGCCCGCCGCTGCAACACTGAGCCCGCCGAGGTCAGCTTTAACGGGCGCTGTGTTCGATCAACCAGCACGGTACCCAGCGCATCCTCCAGTTGTCGAATCGCTTGCGACACCGCGGACTGCGTCAGCCCAAGCCGCCGTGCAGCGGCCGTCATGTTGCCGGTCGCACCCACAGCCACAAAAACCCTCAACCACTGAAGGTTGCAGTCCAATTTTCTGCGAACCGGCATATGAATTGTGTCATTCTATTTCGCAACGAGAACACTGCGCCCAACACTGCACTGATGAAATTAGCAGAACTTATGATATCTCGTAAACTTATTTATGGTCCCGGAGAATGATTGACAGGTTGATCCAAGGCCTGTTTGATCTGAGCGATGTAGCCGGATTGGCTACGGCGCGCGGCATGCGAGTCCGTGCATGAAGTCATCGTACTCAATGCCTCGTACCAAACGATGGCACTCGATTCGACGTGAAACGCGTATCCATATAGAGGGAGGAAAGGGTCATGCATGCATGCCGGAGTTATTGTTTTTTCGCTTTGATCGCGATCCTTCTTCCGTGGTCTGCCGCGGGCCAAGGGTATCCGACTAAACCCATCAAGCTGGTCGCCCCGTTTTCCCCCGGTGCGAGCACTGACATCGTTGGCCGTATGCTGGCGGCCAAGCTCACGGAAAGCTGGGGACAGCAGGCCTTTGTTGAAAATCGGGCCGGCGCCGGCGGCACCATCGGGGCCACCTACGTGGCTCGATCAGCTCCGGACGGTTACACGCTGTTAATGGGTTCCGTAGGAAGCATCGGTACTGCGTCAGGCCTGCGCAAGAATCTTGCATACGATCCTATCAAGGACTTCGCACCGATTGTATTGGGAGTACGTGCGGCCAGCGTTTTGGCAGTTCATCCATCGGTTCCGGTAAAGACGGTGAAAGATCTCGTCGCTTTCGCAAAGGCGCGGCCGGGCCAGCTCGACTACTCGTCTTCCGGCATCGGGGCGCCAAGCCATCTGGCGATGGAACTGTTCAATCACTTGGCCGGCGTCAAAATTGTCCACATCCCGTACAAAGGCCCGGCGGAAGCCTCCACTGAACTCGTCACCGGGCGCGTGCACATGGGAATACAGAGCGTTGTATCCACCCTGGCTTATTATCGGTCAGGCAAGGTGCGGGTGTTGGCTACCACGGGACGAGAGCGCATGCGCGAACTGCCGGATTCTCCGACCATGATTGAAGCAGGTTTGCCGGGCTACGAAGTCTATGTCTGGTACGGTGTCATGGCGCCCGCGGGTACGCCCAAGGACATCGTCGAGAAGCTAAACAAGGAGCTGGTGCGCATCTTCAACCTGCCGGACATCAAGAATAAGCTGCTTGCGCAAGGCGGGGATCTCGCAACCGGCACGCCGGAGGAGTTTACCGAATTCATCCGCGCCGACGTGACCAAGTGGAAGAAAGTCATCGAACTCGCCGGTGTGCGGGTGGAATAGCCGGCAACGCCGGAACGAATCCATGAGTGCGGACCGGGTCAACCTTACGCTGGCAGAAGTCGCGGCGCTCTCTCACAAGGCGCTGCTCGCGAGCAACACCAGTGAACCTAACGCCCGGTCGGTGACTACATCGATCGTGGCGGCGGAGGCCGAAGGCATCCACAGTCATGGCCTGCTGCGCCTGCCAACATACTGCGAGCATGCCAAATGCGGCAAAGTCAACGGGCGTGCGGAGCCGGGCATTCGCAGGAGCGCGGCGGGCGCGCTGCTCGTCGATGCGCAAGAAGGATTTGCCCATCCGGCAATTGATGCCGGACTTGAACGCCTGATTCCGCTCGCGAGGGAAAACGGGATCGCCGCGCTCGCCGTCACCAACTCTTACAACTGTGGCGTCGTCGGCTTCCATGTCGAACGCATTGCGGATCGTGGCCTCGTCGCGCTGGGTTACGTCAACTCACCTGCGGCAATCGCCCCGTGGGGCGGGAAAAAGCCTTTGTTCGGCACCAACCCCGTTGCTTTCGCGGCGCCCCGGAAGAATGCTCCTCCGGTCGTGATCGATCAATCCTCCAGTGTCGTGGCGCGCGGCGAGGTGATGGTTCACGCGCAGCAAGGAAAACCCATTCCAACGGGCTGGGCCCTCGACAAGGACGGTCAACCAACCAATGACCCGCAGGCCGCGCTTGCCGGCTCGATGCTGCCCGCCGGCGGCCACAAAGGTGCCGGCATCGCCCTGCTGGTGGATATCATGGCGGCCGGAATGACCGGGGCAAACTTCTCGTTCAACGCCGCTTCGTTCGCCGACAACAATGGTGGACCTCCGTGCACCGGTCAGTTCTTCATTGCGCTCGATCCTTCGGTATTCGCTGGCGCGGCGTTTTCGGAGCGCCTGGAAACGTTATTCACGGCCATCCTCAACCAGCCCGGCACGCGACTTCCCGGGGACAAACGGAATGCGAACCGCGCTCGCACCGCGCGAGATGGCATCTCGATCAAGCGCGCGCTCTACGACGACATCGTTCGCCGCACGCAGGGTGGCTGATGATCCCTGTCGCGCGCCAACTTGCGGATTGGGTCTCCGGCATCAGGCTTCGCGATCTGCCATCGGAAGTCGTGCGCGCGGCGCTTGACTGCATCGTCGATACTACCGGCGTGGGGTTGGCGGGCACCAGTCATCCCACCGCACGCGCGGTGCGGCGCAGCCTTCCACGGGACTACGCCGCCGGATGCGCCCGGGTTTGGGGTGAGGAGGCGGCCTGCGCCGCAAGCGGCGCAGCGCTCGCCAACGGCACCGCGGCCCACGCGCTGGACTTCGACGATACCTCCTATGCCGGAATCGTCCACGGCTCGGCCGCGGTCTGGCCGGCGGTGCTGGCATGTGCCGAGACGCTTGACGTTCCCGGAGAATGCGCCCTGGAAGCGTTCATTGCAGGCGTTGAAATCGAGTACGCCTTGGGACGCGCGCTTCCGGAGCGCGTCTACTTCGATGGTTGGTGGACGAGCGGCGTCCTGGGCGCGATCGGCGCCGCGGCCGGCGCGGCGAAAGCGCTCGGACTCGACCGCGAGAAAACACGGCACGCGGTCAGCTTCGCAGCGTGCCAGGCGACAGGGATGCGCGCTATGATCGGCACGGCAGCAAAGCCCCTCGCTCTCGGTCGCGCGGCCCAGACCGGCGTCCAGGCCGCGTGGTTCGCCCACGACGGTCACGATGCGCCCGCGGATGCCTTCGAACACGAGAATGGATTCGTACGGCTCATTGCCGGGACGTTCGATGCGGCTGCGTTAAGGGTGGGCACGCGCTTCGCGCTCATCGATCCAGGCGTCGCCTTCAAGCTGTTTCCAGCGTGCTCTGCCACGCAGGCCGCGGCGGAAGCGGTCGCCGATCTGATGATTGAAAACCAGCTCGCCCCGGAAGATGTCGTTGCCGTGCACTGCGAAGTAACGCCGCTCGTCGCGGTGAGCCTGCGTTACGACGATCCGCGCACCGTCACCGAGGCGCAGTTCAGCATGCCCTACGCCGTCGGCTGCATACTGACGTTCGGCGATTTCGCCGCCCATCATCTGGATGACAGTCTGCTGCGGGACCCGCGTTTGCGCAGCGCGATGCGTAAGGTCACCATGACGCGCAACGACGCCCTCCTCGCTACCGAGAGCGACCGTCGCGATCATCCCGAGGGCGCGATCGTGCACGTAATGCTGCGCGACGGCCGCAGGCTGACGCGCAACAACGGGGCCGCGACCGGCATGCCAATCAAACCGATGCCGGCGGCCCGCCGCCACGAGAAGTTTATGTCCTGTACTGCCGCTCTCCTGACCGAAGCGGCGGCCGATGCGCTGCTCCGGCGGCTACATGGACTCGCGCAGCTTCCATCCTGCCGCGACCTTTTTGCCGAACTCTGGCCGCGCCGCAAGTGATCAGCGGGCTTCGCGCATCTTCCGATACATCTCCGAGTACTTTGCCACCTTGTCAGGGTTCAGCGTCACGCCGATGCCGGGCCGATCCGGCACGGGCAAAGCACCTTCTTCGAACTCCGAGACCGTTTCGTTGACGACGTCGTCGGCAATTGTCGTCGCATAGGTCTGGTTGCCCAACGTCAGATTCGGAATGGTGGCGATCAGATGCAAGTGCGCGGCTGCGGAAATTCCGAATTCAGGACCTGCGTGGCGGCAGATTCCGATATTGGCGAGCCGCGCCATCCCCGCCAGCTCGCGAAAAGCCATTAAACCGCCAACCCGGTGCAGATCGGAACACACGACGTCGGCCAGGCGTCGCGAGATAGCCTGGTAGGCGAGCTGGTTGGTGTTGACCCCCTGGTCGATGCAAAGCGGAACCGCCACGGCGCGACTCACGCGCTCGAAGCCGTCGAAGTCGTCTTCCGTCACAGGCTGCTCAACCCAGTCGAGCCCGAACCGCTCGAGCGCCCGAATTTCCTGGACTGCCTGCACGGGCGTCCACGCGCCGTTTGCATCGCCGCGGATGAGTGCTTCGGCACCCAATGCCTCCCGCAATGCGGCGATGTCCTGCATATCACGCTGTAGCCCAAGCCCGATCTTGAGGTAGAAAGCACGGAATCCCTGCTTCTGAAACTCGAGCGCCTCTTTCACCATCCCGTCAGTGTCTTTGCGATGAACCCAGGCAAACATATCGACGCGATCGCGCAACTTTCCGCCCAGCAGCCGGCATAAGGACTGACCCGTAGCCTTGCCCACTATGTCCCACAACGCCATGTCGATCCCCCCCAAGGCGCTGTTCGCGACGTTGCGAAACCGGTTCCAGGTCATGGCGACAAGCCCTGCCTTCGACTGCGAATTGAGCGCCTGTTCCTGGAAGGCATTGATCTCGAACGGATCGCGTCCGATCAGGAACTCCTCGAACTCCGCCACGATCATCGCCACCATCTCCGGCAAGGGAATACCGGGCGCTTCGCCCAGACCGACAATACCCTCGTCGGTGAAGATCTCGATCAACAGCGTTGACTTGGCGGAGTAAGCCCCGGTCCAGGTGACATGAGTCTGCTTGAACGGCACCGCCAGCGGCGTAGCGGAAATTCGTGTAATTTTCAACGGCTCCTCCCGGTTCATTCATTCGTGAGAGCTTAAAGCGATCTTTCCGCCCAGAGCAAGACCGGCGGTTGGCACGCTCCGGCCGCCTGGCCTTGCATTAGCACGGCTAATGATTTCTCGTAGGCACATTAATAGTGCCGCCGTGATCCACGCTCTCCGTTGACGAGTGGGGGTGAAGCTGGTTTGATGCGGATACTTTTCAATAAGCGCCATCGAAGTTGTTGAAGTACTCGATATATTCCCTCGTCCGTAACGCGTTTTCGTATCACGAGAACTGGCCGCGCGCATGGCGCAGCCCGGAGCCGAAATCCGAATACGATGTCGTCATCATCGGCGGCGGCGGTCACGGCCTGGCGACGGCGTATTACCTCGCGAAAAACCACGGCATCACCAACGTGGCCGTGCTGGAAAAAGGCTACATCGGCGGCGGCAACACCGGGCGCAACACCACCATCGTGCGCTCCAACTATTATCTCGACCCGAACGCGCACTTTTACGAGCACTCGCTGAAATTGTGGGAAGGGCTGTCCGCGGACTTGAACTACAACGTCATGTACAGCCCGCGCGGGGTGTTGAATCTCGCCCACAGCTACGCGGATCTCGACGCATACTCGCGCCGCGGAAACGCAATGCGGCTGAATGGCATCGACGCGGAGTTCCTCACGCGGGAAGAGGTGGCCCGGATGGTGCCGCTCCTCGACTGCTCCCCGCATGCGCGATATCCCATCATCGGCGGACTGCTGCAGCGGCGCGGCGGCACGGCGCGGCACGACGCGGTGGCGTGGGGATATGCAAGGGGCGCCGACGCGCGCGGCGTCGACATTATCCAGCAATGTGAAGTCACGGGCCTGCGGCGCAACGGCAACCGCATCGAAGGCATAGACACGACGCGCGGTTACGTCCGCGCGAAGAAAATCGGACTGGCGGTCTCGGGTCATTCGGGGCACGTAGCGGGCATGGCCGGCGTGCGCCTGCCGATCGAAACCCACGTGCTGCAGGCGCTCGTTTCCGAGCCGGTGAAGCCGATACTCGACACCGTCGTCACTTCGGGCGCGGTGCATTTCTACGTCAGCCAGTCCGACAAAGGCGAGCTCGTGCTCGGGGGCGATCTCGACATGTACAACTCGTACGGCCAGCGCAGCAATCTGCCGCCGGTGGAGCATGCCGTGCAGTCGCTCCTCGCGCTCTTTCCCTGTTTCAGCCGGCTGCGCATGCTGCGCACCTGGGGCGGCGTGATGGACATGAGCATGGACGGCAGTCCCATCATCGGCAAGACGCCGCTCGACAATTTCTATATCGACTGCGGCTGGTGCTACGGCGGGTTCAAGGCGACGCCGGCCTCCGGCTGGTGCTTCGCGCACACCATCGCGCACGACCAGCCGCACGCGCTCAACGCCGCCTACACGCTCGATCGCTACGGGCTGGGCCGGACGATCGACGAAAGAGGCGGCGGCCCGTACCCGTGGGTGCATTGAAAAAACGAGCGCCACGAGCATGATGCTCCTGCCTTGCCCCTACTGCGGGCCGCGCGACGTCACCGAGTTCACCTACGGCGGCGACGACGGCACGGTTCGCCCCGGCGATCCGCAGGCGGTATCGGACGCCCGGTGGGTGAGCTACGTGTACATCCGCGACAACCCGCGCGGCCCGCATGACGAGCTGTGGCAGCACAGCGCCGGTTGCCGCCGCTGGATACGCGTGCGGCGAGACACGCTCACGCATCAGGTGCTGTCTTCCGCTCCTGCGGCGCAGCCCGTGCAACCATGAGCGCGCAGCGCCACAGGCTCGCGGACGGCGGGCTGATCGACCGCAGCCGGCCGTACTCGTTCACCTTCAACAGCCGCGCGCTTCACGGCTACGCGGGCGACACGCTCGCTTCGGCGCTGCTCGCCAATGGCGTCAGCGTCGTCGGCCGCAGTTTCAAGTACCACCGCAGGCGCGGCGTTTTCGGCGCCGGTTCGGAAGAGCCGAACGCCCTGGTGCAGCTCGAAACGGGCGCGCGAACCGAGCCCAACATGCGGGCCACGCAGGTCGAGCTCTACGACCGGCTCACCGCGGCCAGCCAGAACTGCTGGCCGTCCGTAGAGTTTGACGTCAACGCGCTGACTGATGTGTTCTCGCGCTTCCTGCCGGCGGGCTTTTATTACAAGACGTTCATGTGGCCGCGGTCGTGGTGGATGCGCTACGAGCAGTACATCCGCGACGCCGGAGGCATGGGCATATCGCCGCGCACGCCGGATCCAGATCATTACGCGCATCGCCATGCCCATTGCGATGTGCTCGTGGCAGGGGGCGGGCCGGCGGGCTTGAGCGCGGCGCTCGCCGCGGCGCGCGCCGGTGCGCGCGTGATACTCGCCACCGAAGATTTCGCGTGGGGTGGAAGCCTGCTTGCCGAACGGGCGGCGATCGACAGCCGCCCCGCGCTCGAGTGGGTGCGCGACACCGTGGCCGAGCTCGCGGCTCATCCCGATGTCACGCTGCTCCTGCGCAGCAGCGTCTTCGGCTATTTCGACCACAATCTCATCGCCATCGCGCAGGCTGTTCATCCGCACAGCGCGCACGCGCCGAGGCAGCGCCTGTGGAAAGTGCGCGCCCGCCAAGCGGTGCTCGCGACGGGCGCCATCGAGCGGCCGCTCGTGTTCGCCGATAACGATCTGCCGGGGGTCATGCTCGCCTCGGCGGCCCGCGCTTACCTGAACCGCTACGCCGTGAAGCCCGGCGAACGCGCTGCAGTTTTTACCAACAACGACAGCGCGTACGCGACGGCTCTGGATCTGCACCGTGCCGGCGTAGCGGTGAGCGCAGTGATGGATCCACGGGCGCAGGTCACCGGCGAGCTGCCCGCGCGCGCGCGCGCAGCGGGCATCGAGGTTCTCGCGGCTCACGCGGTGGTCCGCGCAACCGGCGGCCGGCGAGTGACGGGCGTGCAGGTCGCAGCGATGGAAAACGGCGCCATACGCGGGCAGCCGCGCGAGCTCGCATGCGATCTGCTGTGCGTATCCGGCGGCTGGAGTCCCGCCGTGCATCTGTTCTCGCAGTCCAAAGGCAGGCTGCGCTACGACGAGCGCATCGCGGCTTTCGTGCCGGACGTTTCCGTGCAGGCCGAGCGCTCCGCCGGCGCCGCGCGCGGCAGCTTTGCGCTTGCCGACTGCCTTGCCGAGGGCGCGCAGGCTGGAAGCGCAGCGGCCGAAGCAGCGGGTTTGCGCCGCGCTGCAGTGAGTGTGCCCGGCACCACGCGTATCAGCGAAGCACCGCTGCTTCCGCTCTGGGACATCGAATCCGGGGCGACGCGCACGGCGAAGCGCTTCGTCGATCTGCAGAACGACGTCACCGCGCGCGACATCGCGCTGGCTGCACGCGAAGGTTATTACTCGGTCGAGCATTTGAAGCGCTACACGGCGCTCGGCATGGGCACCGACCAGGGCAAGACTTCGAACATCAACGGGCTCGCGATACTCGCTGCCCTCATCGACGCCCAGATACCGGAGGTCGGCACGACCACGTTCCGTCCGCCGTACACGCCGGTCACGCTGGGCGCGATCGCCGGATCGGAGGTGGGTGCGCATTTCGACCCGGTGCGGGAGACGCCGATGCATGAGTGGCACGCGCAGGCCGGCGCGCGTTTCATGAATGCCGGCTTGTGGCGGCGCCCCATGTTCTACGCCCGCCCGGGCGAATCGGATCTGGATGCAACCAGTCGCGAAGCGCTCGCCGTGCGGCGCGGAGTCGGTATCGTGGACGTTTCCACCCTCGGCAAGATCGACGTGCAGGGCCGCGACGCGGCGCTTTTCCTCGAGCGCGTGTACGTGAACCGCTGGCGCAACCTCGCCATGGGCAAAGTGAGATACGGGCTCATGCTGCGCGAGGATGGCATGATATTCGACGACGGCACCACCACCCGGCTCGGCGAGCAGCATTTCTTCATGACCACCTCGACAGCCACCGCGGAACGCGCAATGTCCACGCTCGAGTACTGGCTGCAGGTGCACTGGCCGGAGCTCGATGTGCGGCTCACGTCGGTCACCGATCAATGGGCCGCGGTCGCGCTCGCCGGCCCGGAGTCGCGCGCGGTGCTGTCCGCCCTGACTTCGGCCGACGTGAGCAATGCCGCGCTGCCGTACATGGGCTATTGCGAGGCCAGCGTCAGGGGCATACCGGCGCGGATTTTCCGCATCAGCTTCTCCGGCGAGCTCGCCTACGAGATCAACGTGCCGGCGGATTACGGTCTCGCGCTGTGGGATGCGCTGCTCGAAGCCGGCCGGCCCTGCGGCATCACGCCTTACGGCACGGAAGCGATGACCGTGCTGCGCATCGAGAAAGGGCACTTCACAGGCATGGAAATGGACGGCCGCACCACCCCGGGCGACGTCGGACTGGGCGGCCTGGTGGCGGCGGACAAGGATTGTATCGGCAAGCGCTCGCTCGACCGCCCTGCGCTGCGCGCGCCGGTTCGCAGACAGCTCGTTGGGCTCGTGCCGAACGACCGAAGCACGATTATTCCGAGAGGCGCGCAGTTGGTCACCGATCCGCAGCGCGCGCTGCCCAATCCCATCATCGGGCACGTCACTTCGACCTGCCACAGTCCGAGCCTGGGCCACCCCATTGCCCTGGCGCTGCTCGAGCGCGGGCGTGAGCGTTACGGCGAGACGCTGTTCGCGATGTCGCCGCTGACGAACAGCGCGGTGGGCGTCGAGGCGACACACCACGTGTTCTACGATCCGAAGGGAGAGCGCCTCCGTGTCTGAAGGGTCCACCCGTATGTTCGCATTCGACTCCTTTGCAGGGCGTCATGCCGGACGCGGGCCCGCAGCACCGGGAGTGATCGTCGAAACCCGGCATGCGGCTGCGATGTGCGACCTGCGCGGCAGTCCGCGGAACCCGGATTTCCTGAGCGCGGCCGCTGCCGCTTTCGGCATCGCGCTGCCTGTTGAGCCCGACACCGCTGCGGGGACGAACGATGCACGCGTCCTCTGGCTGGGGCCGGACGAATGGTTGATCGTGAGCGCGCTGCCGGGAAAGCCTTTGCACAGCGCTCGCATCACGGGAGGCACGCTTACGGATGTGGGCCATGGACGCGCCATCCTGAGGCTTTCGGGTCCCGACGCGCGGCACGCGTTGGCGAAAGGCTGCCCCCTCGACCTGGACCCCCGCCGCTTTGCGGTCGATCGCTGCGCGCAGACCGCCATCGCGAGAATCAACGTCGCGCTCGACCACGTTGCGCCGGGCGTGTACGACCTGTATTGCCCGCGCAGTTACGCCGGCTCCTTCTGGCACTGGCTCACGGAAGCTGCCGCGGAGTATGGCTGCCGGGCAGGACGAGCGGCATAATGCGGGTCACGCACTGAATCCCATCGTCCGGCGGCGCCTCGCATTACTGCGTCCGGGACCATCCCAGGAGGACACCAGATGGAACGCAACGAGACCCCGCCGCGTCCGAGTTGGCGGCCCACGCTTATCGGGAAACGTTACGCAGTGGCATGCGGGCATTACCTGGCGGCCCAGGCTGCGGCCCGCATACTGGAGCGCGGCGGCAACGCGATAGACGCCGGCGTCGCAGCGGCGATGGCGCTCGCGGTGCTGCAACCGGATATCGTGAGCTTCTCCGGGGTCGCACCCACCCTCATTTACCGCAAGACAGAGCGCGAGGTGCACGCCATCGCGGGCCTCGGCTACTGGCCCGCGGGGGTCGATGTAGAGCGGTTGCGCACGGAAGGCAACGGGGCGGTGCCGGAAGGGATCTTGCGTACCGTGATGCCGGCCGCGCCTGCCACTCACATCGAGGCGCTCAGACGGTTCGGCACGATTTCCTTCGAGGAGGCGGCGACCGCCGCGTACGAAATCGCGCGTGACGGATTCGCGGCGTATCCGGTATTCGTACGCCACCTGGAAAAGTACGAGGACAAGTACCGCCGGTGGCCATCGAGCGCAGCGCTCTATCTGCCCGGGGGACGCCCGCCGCGCGTGGGAGAAATTTTCCGCCAGGAGCAGCTCGCGCAATCGATCGCCGGGATGATGGAAGCTGAGCGTCGCGCGGGCGGCGACCGCCGGGCGAAGCTGTGCGCCGCACACGATTACTACTACAAGGGTCCCATCGCAGACGCCATCGCGGCATTCCACCGCGACAACGGCGGCTTCGTGACCAAGGACGACCTCGTGGGCTTCAGGGCGCCGATGGAGCCCAGCATCCGCTGCAGTTACAAGGGCTACGAGGTGCACAGTTGCGATGTCTGGTGCCAGGGCATCTCGCTGCTTCAAAGCCTGAAGATACTCGAGGGCGTGGAGCTCTCCTCGCTCGGTCACAACAGCCCTGCGTACATACATCAGCTCGCTGAAGCGCTGAATCTCGCCTTCGCGGACCGCGAAGCCTACGTCGGCGATCCGCGCTTTGTGAATGTCCCCGTCGCCGGCCTGCTCGCGGACGATTACGCGGCGCAGCAGCGCGCGCGCATACGGCGCGATCAGGCGTTCGGGAAACTGCCCCTGCCCGGCACGCCCGAGGGCGCGACGCGTGAGCCGTTTATTCCCGTTCTCTCCTCCTACCCGGCTGCAGTGCCCGGAGCCGCGCCGGATACGATCTACTGCTGTGTCGTCGATGCCGAAGGCAACGCGTATTCGGCCACGCTCTCCGATAATGCGCGGGATACGCCGGTCGTGCCCGCACTCGGCGGCACGGTGTCGTCGCGCGGCGCGCAGGGACGCCTCGAGCCGGGTCACCCGAGCGAAGTGAAGCCCGGCAAGCGCCCGCGGCTGACACCCACGCCTGCGCTCGCGCTGCGCGACGGGGAGTTCTTCATGGGATTCGGCACGCCGGGCGGCGACGTTCAGACGCAGGCGATGCTGCAGGTATATCTGAACATCGTGGAATTCGGAATGACCGTTCAGCAGGCCATCGAGCAGCCGCGTTTTGGCACGTTCATCTTCCCGAATTCATTCTCGCCGCACACGATCGGCAAGCTCAATGTCGAGAGCCGCTTTCCGGAATCGACTGTCGACGCACTCAAGGCGCTGGGTCATCCCGTGGAGCTGTGGTCCAATCTGGCGCCGGCAGCCGGCGCCGTATGCGCGATCATGCGCGATCCTGCAACCGGATGGCTGCACGCTGGCGCCGACCCGCGCCGCGAGGCCTATTCGATCGTCTGGTAGAGACGCTTACGAGTTGAATTGTGGGTTGCAGTTCGTTCCGCCTCGCGGAATTTTGGCTATCAAAACAAGATCGAAGCGTCCCGCCGTAACGGAAATTGCCACCTCAAGCACGACGCGGTACTATCCGCGCAGCGACCGGGTGAACTGATGGCGAGAGCGGCATTTACTGAGCGTGACCTGCGGGAAATGCCCGCCTATGCGATAGGCGAGGCGGCGGTCTATTTGCGCCTTCCGAAGTCCACCCTGCGCGCTTGGGTAGTGGGTCAGCGCTACCATCTTGACGGGAAGACCAAGCTGTTCCGGCCGGTCATTGATATCGCCGATCCGCGCGACCGCAAGCTCTCGTTCATCAATTTGGTTGAAGCATTCGTCCTGGCTGGCATCCGCCGAGAGCACAGCATCCCGTTGCCCAAGGTGCGCAGGGCCGTGGATTACCTGCGCCGCACGTTCAGGACGCGGCGCCCACTTGCGGAAGAACAGTTCGAGACCGACGGCGTGGACTTATTCGTGGAGAGATTCGGTGCGCTGATCGGCGCCACGCAGGAAGGCCAGGTGCAGATGCGCGACATCATCCGCGACCGTCTCAAGCGCGTGCGGCGTGATCCCGCAGGAGTGCCAGAAAAGATAGTGCTCTTCCCCGCGGGGAGAGCTGCCGCCAAGGGCGATGTCGTAATTGATCCCCGTCGCTCATTTGGTCGGCCGATCCTGGACGGCTACGGCCTACGGACAGCGGTGATCGCCGAGCGCTTCCAGGCGGGCGAAAAAATAGAAGAACTGGCGAGGGACTATGGCGTCCCGTCGGAGGCCATCGAAAACGCCATCCGATGCGAGCCCCGCGCGGCGTGACGCCGGGCGGATCGGCTCGCTCACCTTTTTCCTCGACTACCAGATTGGCCGTTACGTCGTAGCCGAGGCGCTGCGCGCCGCGGGTGCGCACGTGGAAGTCCATATCGATCACTTTCCGCAGGCGACACCGGATACGGAATGGATTCCCGAGATCGGCCGCCGAGGGTGGGTGCTGATCACCAAGGACCAGAACATCCGTCGCAACCCGCTCGAGCGTGCGGCTTACGAGGCCGCGAAGCTGTGCGGCTTCGTCGTCACTGGCAAGGACATGGGCGGGCCGGAGCTTGCCGAATTGCTCGTACGCTGTCTGCCTGGGATGGCGCGTCGCGTGGCGGGCCGCAGCGGGCCGTTGCTTTTCACAATCTCGCGACGCGGTGTCTTCACCAAGCTGCTTTAGTCAAAGCTGTCACGCGATGGATCGAGTATTCGGGCTGGGTGAATTGTCGTCTACGTGCCCCCTGTTTCCGATTCCTCACTCCTGTGTGACAGGCGCTGCCTGAGCTACCTGTGGCGTGTGAAGATCGCGCCACAGTTCCATAGCATTTGCTGTTCGGTACTTGACATGCCTTCGGAGTGCTTTCTCTAGGGCAAAATTGTACGGTGGCTGTAATGCAAGCGCCAGCTCGCGAGGCTTGCCATCAAGTATGTCGTCTTGCGTAAACCGCAGCTCCTTCGAGTACGCGAGCTGAAGAAATAATAGGCCGACGTGATAGATGTCGAGACGGTTGTCGATAGGTCCGAACTCGGACGGATTCAAGACCTCGGGTGGATTCATCCACTGAGCGCGAGTATTCATCGCATCCACTTCGCCTAGCACGCGGGCAACCCCGAGGTCTCCGAGCTTGAACTGCATTGCCTCTGCGCGGTCGGGAAGCATTTCGTCTTTCACGAGCGCCGCGAAGACGTTGCCGGGATGGATATCCTGATGAGCATAGTTATTGATGTGGAGGTAATGAACTGCTTGCAACAGACACCGTGCGACCGCCAGTAGCCAAAGTTGGCCGTTGAAGTCCTTCAGACTGAATAGGTTCGAAATCGGGCAATAGCAACGCTCGGTAATGATATAGAACGTATCACGATACTCAAACGCGTCATGAACGAAGGTGATGAACGGATTTCTGAGTTGAAGGAGCTTTACAAACTCAGCCCCTGCCGCCGCTTTGACCTTCTCGTATGTCTCTTTCGGTTTAAGGACCTTTGCTGCCAGATCGTTGTTCCAGACATCCTTGCAGGAGTAAACGATCCCGAAGTTTCCTTCCCCGATCTTTTCGCCCATTGTGTAGCTGTTGTTCGTGGCGAGACTGGTAATTACCTCGCCGCGGATTGGCTGAATTGCCCGCTTGACCGGTTCAGGGCTCGGCTGCGAGATCGGTGCTGGCGGCTGCGACATCTGGCGTGCTTTTCTAACCGCCCCGGCCAACGCGCGCTCTTAGCGCGGCGTAGGCCCTACGAGTTATTCGCCTAGTGAGCATATGGAAAGAATGATCCCGGTAGTCCCGCATCGTCGCAAACACATCCCTGATACATACAAGTGGCACGTCCTTGTGAAAAAATCGCTCGTGGAACTCGCCAATATGCTGCGCGTCTCCGCCAGTCAGCGCTTATGCCCCAGTTTGAACGATCCAGCGGAAACTCTCTTTCAAATGGTTAAGTGGTGTCCGATAGGACAGAACCCCTTCATGTTGAAGTCGGCCCACTACAATACCGGGATGAATCCCGAGCTGTTGCGCAAACCGGCGGATCGTGGGCTCCGTGGTTAGCGTTGCCAGTTGCGGCTCGGATGCCAGTGGGATTAGGAACTCCGCCGCAAACCGATTCGCTTCCTGCTCGAATTTGCTTTCTCGTCCGTCCGCACCGATATCATCGAGGAACACTTCCCCGCGCCCGTGCAGCAGGATGTGGCCGGCTTCGTGGAAAAAGGTGAACCAGAAGCGGTCATTGGTCTTCCCATACAGCGAAAGCTGGATCACCGGTCGCGCGTTTAGCCAGCGTGCGGCACCGCTAACGTGGGCGCGCGGAATCTCCGGAACGAGGGCTAGCACGACGCCAGCTTCGGCACATAGCCGTCGCATCTCTGGCTCAAAGTGTTCAGGTGGCCGGACAGTGAGCGCACGCATCTTTCGGAGCGTGTCCCGAAATCGTTTCTCATCGAACCTGCCACACTCGCAACGTTCCGCCTGGATTTCTCCGAGTCTCAGCCACGCTGCAATCGCACCCCGGTCGCTTTGTTGCTGGCGTGTTCGCCGATAGGCGGCTTGGGGGCGTGCGTATACCCGTTCCCAGTCCTCAGGACTAGCCACCCCGAAAAACTTTAGGGCCGCATCGAGCAGCAGCCGGCGATTGGCGTCCGTAAGTCTGACTTTGGGTAACGCCCCAAGCCGCATAAGGTCTGCAAGTGGCAAACGATCGAGCCATGAAAACCAGCGGGTGGCGCGGCGCTCGGCCTCCACCCGCGCAAGATAACCACGGTAATGCGCCTCCCGCTCGTTCCAGAACGCCGCGGGTAGCCCGAGTGCGCGCTCGAGTTGCACTGCGGTTTCTGGTGTGATTTGTGCCCTCCCTTTGACGATCTCGTTGATCGTTTTCACCGGTCGGCCCATACGGGCTGCCAGATCTTTCTGCGTGATGCCGCGCTCTCCGAGTAACTCTATCAGCGTCTCGCCTGGTGCACTGACTTCGTCGGGCGAGTACAGCCAGCGTGCGTCAGTCATGATAGTTCTCCGCAGATAGTATGGTGATGGCACGAATCTGTGCCCAGTCAATACCTCCGTCTTGCTTGATCGGCAAGGGATTCCCCGAGGGCTTGAAAATCAGACGGTGGCCACCTGTGAGCCGCATCGAAAATTCCCCCTTGCGCTTTCCCCTCAGTTCTTCGAGGTGCCCCGGAAGCCCTCGTGCGTTTTCGAGAGATGGCACTGCTCTTAAGTCGTCGACGCGACGGCGAATTAGACGCGCGTTCTTGGAACCAAAGACCCGTGTCAGCTCTCGGCCAGAGTTGAACAAGGCCTGCGTGCGGGAGTCGGGGAACTCGACCTGCATCGCCTACATCGCACGCTTGGCCAAGTGTGGTGGCCGTCTCAAGGGCGTTGCTCGGTGGCACAACCCATTTATTGATCGTTACAGGCGGTATTGTGTGCAGCGCGAAGATCGGTTTCCTTGTTCAACCGGGACCTTTGATCGTCATCGCGATGCACACAGATGCAGTTTGCGCCCTGCCGGCGCACGCAGGGCCACTTCTCATGATTCGGAATACGATCCGCGAGCGATTCCGTCTCGCCGATGTAAAGAAAATCGTGCGAACCCTTTCCAGAACCGTCAACGGTACGCTTCGTAAAAATGTAGACCGCGCTACCGAGTTGAAGACCGTATCAAGCAGATACGCCTCAAAACTATAGGACCCGGACTTGCCGTTGAACGTTGCATCCGCAATCTTCGCCATATGGGGTTCCGTCCTCCGTTCCATATATCTATTAACCCTTAGGGTTAATCGTGTATGTCACTTTAGCACAGACCGTGCTGGCGAGCAAAGGTTCCTCGCAAACGCACTTTTGGAAGGTGAGATCGCTAGGCTTAGAGTTCGCCGCGGAAGGCGCAGTAGAGTAGTGATTGGAAAAGCTCATCGGCCTTGACGAGCGCTAGGCGTGCTTGTCCGATGATGGACTGGATGGTCTGGCATTGCCTGACAAAGCGTTCCTGTTCGGCCAGCGGTGGAAGCATAAGCGGGATCGATTGCACGTCCCCTTGATTAATGCTCGACTGGTTGATGGCATGCTTCGCCTTGGAGAGCATTGTTCGTTTGACGAACCCGGTTTGAAGGTACTGAATCAAGAAACGCGGCTCAATCCGCGTGCAGTCAGCCGAAAAGCGCATCATGTTGGATTCGAAGACGATCTCCTCAGACAATGGAGGGATAAGTGCGCTCTTACCAAGATACTCCGGACTGTTCACGCGATTGATCACGATGTCGTCTTCGCGGAGGCCAAACTTGCGGCGCTCATCCTCGGTGACTTGGAGCCGCCGGAGCGAAGCAAGATCGCAAACCTCTCCATCGTAGAAGGCATCAATTCGGAGGATCGGGGTTCCGTTTCCGTAAGCGGAAACCGGTTTATACAAGCCATTCTGTGGTCCGTCGGAAATAACGGCCCCGAGTTCGACCATTGGCCAGCCGCGTGAATTGGAGGCCGGGTCACCGATCATGTCAGCGAAGAGGGAAGGGATCAATTCGCTGCCCAGCATTGCGGCCTGCCGCCGCAGTCGCACGATGCCCTCGGCGCGCGCGAGAATGTCTGCGATGCGGCGCTGCTCGGCGACCGGTGGTGCTGGAATGGGCTGTAACTCGAGTTCGGATTTCCTGAGATTTTTGATATTCGCTCCATCAGCGACCTTCGTCCACCGACGGAAATCAGGTGAACGAAGGTAATACGCCAGAAACTCCGGAACACATACATCGATGTTCGGTCGGACGATGGCGCAGAAGGCGCCGACAGACCCATGCCAAGATTTTGCCAGTTGTGCGGTTTTTCCGACTACCGACTGACTCCCGGAAGACATGCAGATTGCGATGTCTCCTGGGCGAAGCATCTGCTCTTCTTTGACCAGGCGGCGCGGGACGTAGACAAGCTCGTGGTTAGTGTCGAGTTCGTCACCAATATTCCCCGCGCGCAAGACGGCAACATCGCTATCCGCTGAGGTATCAGAAACCTTGGTCTTGCCGAAAGATACCCCACGTATAACGGTCGCGAAGTCGCCGAGCGGACGTGTGACGGGCGGCATATTCAGGTGCTTGTTGTTAGCGCTTCACCGAGCGCATCGAGTTCTTCTTTTATCTCCGTCTCAATCGCTGCCAGCTCGTCGAGAATCTCTTTAGGCGAGCGGTGCTCCACCTGTGTCTGACTCATCGGCCGATAGCGGCCAGCGGAGAGGTTGAAGTCGTTGGCACGCATTTCTTCGGCGGTGGCGAACCACCACTTGTTCACCCACTCGGCTTTCCGGTCACGCTTTTGCCACTGCCTCCAGCATTTGTCTCGTGCACGGAACGCATCAACCAGCGCTGGAAGGTCATCGTCCTCGATGGGCGTGTCGTGTTGCGCGTCGAGCTTGTAGCCGTCGTTGTCGGCATGGAGGAACAACACGCGCTCGGTCTTGCCGCCTTTCGCGAAAATAAGCACCGAGGTCTTGACGCCGGAGTAAGGTTGGAACACACCACCCGGCAGCGAAAGCACCGCCAGCACGGTGTTGTTCTCGACCAGCATCCGGCGCAATTCCTTGTGCGCACCGGTCGAGCCGAAGAGTACGCCCTCCGGGACGATGACGCCGCAGCGGCCGCCCGGCCTGAGGCTGTCGAGCATGTACTTGAGGAACAGGATTTCGGTCTGCGTGGTGGTGCCGATCTTCACGTCGTCGAGGATGCGGTCCTTGTCGAGGCGCCCGGAGAACGGCGGATTGGCGAGAATCACATGGAAGTTCTCCGGTAATCCAAGGCTCTCGCGCCGCTCCGCGTCGAGCGCTTCGGTGAGAACGTTGCGGCGGAGGATGCGCACGTTCGGCAGCCCCCGCAGCGTCAGGTTCATGGTGGCAAGCCGCACCATCTTCGGATCCACGTCGTTGCCGTAGAAGGTCTGGTTGCCGAGCACCTTCGCCTGAGTGGTCGAGAGCTTGTCGCCGAGACCGCGGCGGATGCGTTTGCCGTCCGCCTCCACTTCGTTGATGCCGTGCGGCGAGGAATTCGCAAGCCGGATGTGGTTGTATGCCGCAACGAGAAATCCCGCCGTGCCCGCCGCCGGGTCGTACACCGTTTCGCCGATCTTCGGGTCCACCAGCTCGACGATGGCGCGAATGATGTGACGCGGCGTCCGGAACTGTCCCAGTTCGCCCGCCTGCTTGATCTGCTTCAGCACATGCTCGAAGAGGTCGCCCTTGGTGTCGGCGTCGGCTTGATCGAGCCGCAGGCTGTCCACCAGATTCACCACTTGCGTGAGCACTGTCGGCTCGTCGATCGCCAGCCGCGCCCCGTCCATGAAGTTGACCGACGAGCGCGCCGCGACGTCGGCGTAGAACGGGAATACCTCGTCGCGCACGAAACGCACCAGCGCCTCCCCCGAGAGCCCCTTCGCCCAGACTGACCAGCGCATCTGCGAGCGCGGAATCTTCGCAACGTTCTTCGACGGTGCGTTAAGCGGGTTTTTCAGTTCCCACGCGCCTTCGAAAAAACTTGCGTATTTCTGCTTCGTCGCCTTGGCAGCAAGCTGGTTGTCGGCGTCCAACCCCTCGACGAGATAGAAGAAGAACAGGAACGCGAGCTGCTCTGCGTTTGACATCGGATCGGGATAGCCGCCGCCATAGAGGTAATCGCGGATGCTCTCGACCGCCCGGCGCATTTCAGGGGTCATCGGCATGTTTCTATCCTATTCGAACACGGTGCGGTTAAGACTTTCGATCACCGCCTGAAGCCGCTCTGGACCCCCGAATACCCGCCGCGCCTGCATCACCCCGCCCATGAGCGAAAACGGTGGCGTCACGAAACGCTCCTCGCCAAAGCCATTGAGCTGACCGGCGTTGGCGCGGATCTGCTCGCCCACGAGACGCAGGAGCCGTTCCTGTTCCGGTGTGAGATCCTCGTGCTCGAGGAGCCAGGCTTCGAACTTCGCACCGAGCCCGTTGGCGCGTGCTTCATCGAGTGACGCGAACATCAACCGCCCATCCTCGTCCACCGTCACCCACGCGCGCGTGGTCGGATCGATGTGGTCGTCCACATCGAGCGTGAGCGGACGGCGCGGCTGCGGTGGACGGCTGGGTGGCTGCTCGATGACTCTGCCGCCCTCGCCGAACTCATCGTCGTCGCCGTGCAAGTCCGTGACGCCGACGAAGTCGAACATGGTATAGACGGGTTTCCCTTTCGCCTTGCGCGAGCCGCGGCCGCGCATCTGCTGGTAGAGGATCGCCGAGCGCGTGTAGCGCGCGAAGACGAGGTTCATCACTTCCGGCATGTCGAATCCGGTATCGAGCATGTTCACGGACACCATGATCTGCGGCATGGCCTCGCGCTTGAAGCGGCGGATGCGCGTCATGCCGTCCGGCGTGTCCTCGTCCGGGCTGATGCCCGAGACCACGTAATCGGCATAGCGGACCTCGGGGGCGGGTTTCCTGTCGGCGAAAGCTTCGTCGAACATGCGGGCGAGCGTTTCCGCGTGGCGCTTGGTGACGGCAAAGACGATGGTCTTGCCGAAAAGCGGCTGTCGCAGTCGCCCGCTCCTGTCCGCGTATCCCTTTTCCAGCACGTCCCGGAACTCGCGCACGATGGCGCGGTTGCGCTCGGGGATGGTGAAGCGGCGCTCAAGCGATGCCGGATCCACTTTGATCGTGTCACGGCCTGCGAACAGGCGCTCGAATTCGGCCTTGGTTTCCGCGTCCATTGCCGACCAGTCGAGTTCGGCGCGCTTGACTTCGAATCCTTCATCCGCCGCCGTCTTCACCGTCTTCGCCTTGTAGATCTGGTAGGGCACGAGCCAGCCGTCGCGAATCGCGTCGCGCAGCTTGTAGGTGAAGGTGGGCTTCTTCACTTCGAAAAAACGCAGCGTATCGCGCACGAAGGCGTTATCCTCGTCGTCGCCAATGTCGATGTCTGCCACACACGGCGTGGCAGTGAGGCCGAGCTGGATGCCGTCGAAATGCTTGAGCACGCCGCTCCACTTGCCGTAGATCGAGCGGTGGCACTCGTCCGAGATCACGAGATCGAAGTAGCCGGCGGAGTAATCGCGATAGATATTCACCATGCTTTGCAAGGTGGTAATCGTGACGCGCTTCTCGTCCTGAAATCGCCTGCCTGCCCGCAGCACGTAGCAGGGGTACTCGCGCAAGTGCTCGTTGAACGCATCCTCGGTTTGCAGCGCGAGGGGAATCCGATCCACGAGAAACAGCACGCGCGTGACCAGGTTCGCCTCGAACATCCGCTTGATGAGCGCGGCGGCCATGCGCGTTTTGCCGCTGCCGGTCGCCATTTCCACCAAGAGCTTCCTGCGGCCGAGCTTGATCTCGCGACAGAGCGTGTCGATGCACTCGACCTGATAGTCGCGCTCGACGATGCGGTTGTCGATGGCAACCGAGAGCGGGTCGCGCTTCAGCGCGTTGGTGGCGAAGCGCCGCTCCAAGTCGAGCTGCGAGAAGAAGGTCTTTACCTCGCGCGGGTGCGCTTCACGCGCGTAGTCCCAGAAACGGATCTCGCGGCCGTTGGAGAGGAAAACGTAGGGAACCTTGAGCTGTTCGGCGTAGGCGTGGCCCTGTTTGGCTGCGTCGGCCGGGTTGATCGAGGCGCGTTTCGCTTCGATCACCGCCATCGAGCGGCCGTGCCGGTCGCAGAGCACGTAATCAGCGCGTGTGCCGTCCGGCAGCGGATACTCGAAGCGAACGCTCCTGCCGTCGGTTACGTCCCAGCCGACATCCTTGAGCAGTGCGTCGATAACCGCGCGCGAGAATGCCTCATTTTTGCCAGTAACCGTGGGATTATTCGCCATTGGCGTTCACTGCAAGCTCTTTTCGGTTCGGTTATCTTTTCATTGAAATCTTGTTATAGGGGCGACCGCGCCTTAATTATGCCGTTGCAGCTAATAGTTGACCACCCGCGGACGCGATAGTTTGAGGCGCGAACCGGGCGAAGCGCGAAACGAGATGGCGGTCCCTACAAGATTGCCGCGGCCCCTGCTCCGCGCTTCGGCGCCGCGGCCTCTGAACCACCCCGAGAACACCAAACGAAATCGCGTCGGCCGCCTGCACGCCTTCGGGGTCAGATCCCCGCAAGCGGGGCCCCTCTTCCGCCCTACGGCGTGCTACTCGATCTTCAAATTTGCGGCGCGGGCGATCTTGGCCCAGCGCTGCATGTCCTCGCGCAGGAACGCGGTGAACTGATCCGGACTGCTGGTGAGCGGTTCGGCGCCGCGCGCGATGAGCTTTTCGCGCAGTTCTTTGTCTCCGAGGCTTTTCACGATTCCCTCGTTGAGTCTGGCGATCACCTCGCGCGACGTCCTGGCGGGCGCCAGAATGCCGTACCAATTTGGATGCCCGTCTGCACGGGCATGACAGAAGAACACCGCGGGCATGACAACTTGACCCGTTCATGATTTTTCTCCCTGTCATACGGATGTGGGATCGCATCGTGGAGCAGGCGGCGGCCAACAGCAATCGGCGGACGGCGCCGAGTCCATATTGCGTCACACCTTGACAGGCCCGGAAGGCGCGCCCTACATTGCAGGGCAGAGCAAGCGAGCCGGGTTCGAGCTCGTTCTCGCGGACACCATGCCGCAACACGCGAAATTTCCAACGCATGAGCCAATCGATATTCAGCGCAACTGTTTCTTCGTATTGCCCGCAGCGATGCATGACGCGCGCGGCGGGCACGCGAATTCTTGCACGTTTGATAATGGTGCTTGCGTCTGCTGTGCCGGGAATGTCGATCGCACAGAACTATCCTGCCGGACCGCTGCGCATCGTCGTTCCGTTCACGCCCGGCGGCGGCACCGACATTCTGGCGCGCCTCCTGGGCCAGAAGCTCAACGAGGCATGGAATCAACCCGCGGTGGTGGAGAATCGCCCCGGCGCCGGCGGCACCGTTGGCGCCGCATTCGCCGCGAAGGCCGCTCCCGACGGCCATACCATGTTGATCGTGCCGGCCGGCTATGCCGCGTACCCCAGCCTGTACAAGCGTCTGCCCTTCGACCAGACGCGCGATCTGGCCCCGGTTTCGAGACTCGCATCGGGACCGCTGGTGCTGGTGGTCCATCCCTCGCTTCCGGCGAGGACCGTCAAGGAACTGATCGCGCTCGCGCGCAAGCGTCCCGGCGATATCAATTTCGGCTCGTCGGGCGCGGGCACGCTGCCGCACCTGAGCGCGGAACTGTTCAATTCCATGAGCAGGATCAGCATGGTCCACATTCCGTACAAGGGCGCCGGGGCCGCGGTCACGGACGTGCTTGCGGGCCGCGTGCCGGTCTACTTCATGAACATCCTGCAGAGCCTCTCGCTCATCAAGTCCGGCAGGTTGCGCGCCCTCGGCGTGACGACGCCCGGGCGCAGCCCGATCGCGCAGGACATTCCCTCGATCGCTGAAAGCGGGCTGCCCGGGTTCGACATGACCAACTGGTACGGGCTGCTGGTACCCGCGGCGACGCCACGCGAGGCGATCGCCAAGTTGAACGCGGAGGTGACGCGCATACTGCAACTGCCGGAATTGAAGAACCGGCTGGCGCAGGACGGAATGACCGTGGTCGCCAGCACACCCGTTCAGTTTGGTGATTTTCTCAGCCGCGAGATGGCGAAATACGCGCGCATCGTCGAGTCCGCCGGCATCAAGAACACGCTCTGACGGGTTCCGTCACGCTCGTCCGCATCGTGGATGATAGTCCCCCGGCGATGCGGCTCCCGTGGCGTCGATGCGATACAATACGGTCTCTCGCCTGCCGTCGAGCGCCCGTTTTCACATCCCCGGCGGACCGGCTTCGTCGTCCCCGACCCGAACCATTCACTGAAGGAACGAAGAAAGATGCAGGAATACGATGTCATCGTAGTCGGCAAAGGCAATGCGGCACTGTGCGCCGCGCTTTCGGCACGCGAGCAGGGCGCCGACGTCCTTATGCTGGAAGCGGCATCCGAAGACGAGTCCGGCGGCAACAGCCGCTTCGCCGGAGGCGTAATGCGCTTCGCCTACGGTTCGGTGGACGATCTCAGGCGCGTCACCGACGTGACGGACGAGGAAGTCGCCAGCAGCGACTTCGGGACCAATACCCGCGAGGAATTCCTCGACGATCTCTATCGCCTCACGAGCTACCGGACCGATCCCGATCTTTCGGAATTGCTGGTGAACGGCAGTCTCGAAACCATGGCGTGGCTGCGCTCGAAGGGCGTGCGCTTCGTGCTGAATTACGGGCGGCAGTCGGGACTCGTCGACGGCAAGCGCAAGTTCTTCGGGCGCATGCCGATC
>JACQOJ010000009.1 GCA_016202605.1 Betaproteobacteria bacterium | reverse complement strand
GTGCATCGTTGCCGGCATCGTGCTCGGTCAAGTGCTCCCGGGACCGGTGCAGGCGATTGGGGGCATGGAGGTCGCCAAGGTCAACCTGCCGGTGGGCGTGTTGATCTGGGTGATGATCATCCCGATGCTGCTGAAGATCGACTTCGGCGCGCTGCACCAGGTCAAGGGCCACCTGAGAGGCATCGGCGTGACGCTGGTCATCAACTGGCTCGTGAAGCCGTTTTCGATGGCGTTCCTTGCCTGGTTTTTCATCCGCGGCGTGTTCGCGCCGATGCTGCCCGCGGCGCAGATCGACAGCTACATTGCCGGCCTCATCCTTCTCGCCGCCGCGCCGTGCACCGCGATGGTGTTCGTGTGGAGCCGGTTGACCAACGGCGACCCGTATCTCACGCTGTCGCAAGTTGCATTGAACGACACCATCATGATTTTCGCTTTCGCGCCTGTCGTGGGACTGCTGCTAGGCATCTCCTCGATCGCCGTGCCCTGGGCGACGTTGTTCACCTCCGTCGTGCTCTACATCGTCATCCCGGTGATCCTCGCGCAGATAATGCGCAAGCGGTTGCTCGCGCGGGGCCAGGCGGCGTTCGACGCTGCGATGGCGCGGATTCAGCCCTGGTCGGTCGCCGCCTTGCTGCTGACGCTGGTGTTGTTGTTCGCTTTCCAGGGCGACGCCATTCTCAAGCAGCCCCTGGTGATCGTGTTGCTCGCCGTGCCGATCCTGATCCAGGTCTTTTTCAACTCGACGCTCGCTTATCTCTTCAACCGTGCGTTGGGTGAAAAGCACAGCGTGGCCTGCCCATCGGCGCTGATCGGCGCCTCGAATTTCTTCGAGCTGGCAGTCGCCGCGGCGATCAGCCTGTTCGGCTTCGAGTCCGGTGCGGCGCTTGCCACCGTGGTCGGCGTGCTGATCGAGGTGCCGGTGATGCTGCTGGTGGTGCGCGTGGTCAATGCCAGCAAAGGCTGGTACGAAAGGGGGCCAAGGGTCCCGGAACACGCCCCATGAAGGAGAAGAAACCATGTTCAGCCGTTTCATCGTTGCCACGGATCTCTCGCCCGCGTCCTTCGCTATCGTGAACTGCCTCGGCGGATTGAGGGCTTACGGAGCGAAGCAATGCCTGCTCCTGCTATGCCTCGATTTTCAGCAAGCGGCTTCGACCGCGTTGTCATACTCCACCGCTCCTCTTGAGGATATCCTCGGCCAGCAAAAGGAAATACTGGGGAAAAGCGGATTCGACGTAGAAACAAGAATTCTTCCCGGCTTCGCGAAGCGGGAGATCAATCGGGTCGCCGCTGCGGAGAGCTACTCCCTCATCGTCGTCGGATCGCAGGGCCGCTCGATGGTGGGCGAAATGCTGCTGGGTGGGGTCGCCTATCGAGTCATTCACAGCGCTCGCAAGCCCGTGCTTCTCGTGCGGCTCGAGATGAAAGAGGATGCAGAGAGCGTGTGTGTTCAGGCCACGCGCTGCGACTTCAGCGAACACGTTCTGTTTCCCACGGATTTCTCGGAAAACGCGGACCACGCTTTCACCTATGTCGAGAAGCTGGCAACCGACGGCGCGCGGCGCGTCACCCTTCTTCATGTCCAGGACAGGGCGCGCATCGATCCTCACCTCACGCAGCGGTTGGACGAGTTCAACGAAATCGACCGCGGCCGGCTGGAAAAGATGAAGGAACGGCTCCAGAATCAAGGCAACGCCATGATCGAAATCGAGTTGTGTTATGGATCGCCGTTCGACGAAATCACGCGTCTGATCCGTGAACGCAACGTAAATCTGGTGGTTATGGGAAGCCAGGGTCGCGGTTTCGTCGAAGAAATCTTCCTGGGGAGCGTCAGCCACAACGTGGCGCGCCATGCCGATGCGCCGGTGCTGCTGATTCCGGCAGTTCATCGCGGTACTGCTGGCAACGCTGGCAAAACCCACGCACGTTCGTTCGTTTGATCCACATCAGAACGCGTGCGAAGCCGAAACGGGCGCTGTGGTTGATGTAGATCATGTTCTCGCGCGCATGACGCGACCTTCCATTCTTCATACGTGTTTTCAAGCGGCTTGCCGTTGAACGCAAGCCCTTCGGGCCCGAACTAATGGCAGGCCGCGCAAAATTCCGACTGCTTGAACAGCGCTCGTCCCTCGACCCGGCCATGCGGCGTCGGATCAACCACTCTCGGCCCAAGTCGGGTGCCGTCTCGCACGTGGCAGGCGGCACAGTTCACACCGTCGAGTCTTGCCGACAGCACGCGGGCGAACCATTCGGACTGCTGCTCCGCCCGCGGCGCGTGGCAGCGCAGGCAGTCCTGCTGCTCGTCGCGCACAAACGCCGGCGGCCGCCCCGCAGTGCCCGGCGAGAACGCCTGTGCGTGAAGAGTCTGTATCCATGCGGAATGCTGTCGCGGATGACAAACCTTGCATGAAGCGCTGTCGAGACTCAAGGCGAACGGATAACTGCCGTCACACGCGCGCGCAACGGGTTACTATCGTCGAGCACAGACTGTCGTACGACGCAATGCCGGCTCTGGACTCGTATCACACGCGCGTGCGGTTGACGACACTGGTGACCGCAAGCATGACCGGCACCTCGATCAGCACGCCAACCACCGCGGCGAGCGCGGCCCCTGATTCGAAGGCGATATCGCAATCCCCGTGATGCCTCTGAGGCAAGTACAAGCGCCTGAAGCACCGCGGCTTGATCTGAGAAAAGTGCGGCGTCGAGGTGACACTCGCCTCACTGAGCCCGCACAAGGTAGTTTCGCATCATTCCCATGTCCTCGTGCTCGAGAATGTGGCAGTGGTAGAGGTAGAGGCCGGTATGGTCGGTGAACTTCATGAGCAGTTTGACCCGTTCGCCGGGCATGACCAGCACGACATCTTTCCAGCCCCCGTCGACGAATCCCGCGCTGAGCGTTTCATAGGCGCCGGCGAAGCGAGGATCGGCTTGTCTCTGCAAAACCTGGAACTGTAAATTGTGGACATGGATCGGGTGCGCCATCATCATCATGCTCGCATCGTTGGCGAATTCCCAGACTTCGAGCGTATTGAGCTTGACGATCTCGTTTTCCGCCACTTCATCCATTTTCCCGAAAATGCGCTCGTTGAGACTGACTCGCCCCATGCCCATCGCGGGGCTGAAGGCGCGCGGCGAACCGCGGTTCACTGCGTCTTCGAGCCGATACCGTGAAATACTGGAAAGACGTGCCGGCAAGGGATGCGGTTTCGCGAGCTTGCGATCGACACGAATCCTGAGCACCGGGAAGGGGCTGCCATTGGCCATGGCCGC
>JACQOJ010000095.1 GCA_016202605.1 Betaproteobacteria bacterium | reverse complement strand
TATCTGGAAACGGGTGAAGTCCTGGAAAACGCGCACACCGCCGTGCGGCGCGGGTTCGACGCGTTTCTCATCGGCAACATCGGCGATCCGGGCCTCCGCGCCGCGCGCGAGATCGCCAACATTCCCGTGCTCGGCCTGTGCGAGACCGCGCTTCATGTGGCATGCATGATGGGACGCAACTTTTCGCTGGTGACGATCAACGAGAAGTTCACGCCGCGCATCATCGACAACGTCGAGCGCTACGGTTGCGCGAGCCAGCTCGCGGCGGTGAGCCGGATAAGAGTGGACCGGATTCTCAATCTGAACGCGGGCTTTACCGACCGCAAGGCGCGCAAGAACATCATCGACCAGTTCCTCAAGGCGGCGAACGTCAACGTGGAGGCGGGCGCCGAAGTCGTGATCGCGGCGGGCGGCGTGTTGATGGCATTGTTGGCTGAAGCCGGCGTCCACCAGGCGGCGAAGCAAACTCCGGTCCTGAACGGCATCACCGCCCTGGTGAAAACCGCGGAAGCGGTGGTGAAGATGGACCGGATCATGGACGGCGGCTGGGTGAGCAAGCGCCTCTACTACGCGCCGCCGCCGCCCGAGCAGATCGACGAGATAAGAAAGTACTACGGCGACGTCTATCCGACGGTCAAGTCGCGCCGCAAGCGGTAGGGCGCGATGAACGCGTGGGACCCGGCCGATGCCTTCGCGTCGGTGGCGCACTGCCGGGTCCGGCGTCCCCGCGTTACAACGATAATGTGAGGAGGGCAGGAAATGATGGCAAAGCTTGCGCGCAGCGCGATCTTCTTTTCGTGGATGTTCGGTGCCATTCTCGGCGGGCAGGCGTGCGCGCAGGGTGCAACTGCGCCCCCGGGGTACCCGACAAAGCCCGTCCGCATGATAGTGCCCTTCCCTCCGGGGGGTGGCGTCGACGCCGTGGCCCGGATACTCGCCCGGAGATTGTCCGAGACTCTGGGCCAAAACGTCGTGCTCGACAACCGTGGAGGATCGGGCGGCACGATCGGCGCCGGGCTGGCGGCAGCGTCGACGGGGGACGGTTACACGCTGCTTTTCGGTGGGTCGGCAACGCACGGCATCACGCCGCATCTGTACCGCAAGCTCCCGTACGATCCGGTCAGGGATTTCGTGCCGATCGTACTGGTCGGAGCCGCACCATACATCCTGGTCGTGCATCCGTCCGTCCCGGCCAGGGCGGTCAAGGAACTCATCGCTCTGGCGAAATCCAGTCCGGGCAAGCTCAACTACGCCTCGGCGGGGAGCGGAAGCACGCTGCATCTCACGGGAGAGCTCTTCAAGACCATGGCCGGGGTGGATATCGTGCACGTGCCCTACAAGGGCTCGGCGCCGGCGCTCACCGATCTGCTCGCCGGGCGGGTGCAGATGACATTCAATCCGGCGGCGGTGGTTCTTCCCCATATCCACAGCGGGAAGCTGCGGGCACTGGGTGTGACGAGCGCTAAACGAACCGGGCTTGCCCCGGGGATCCCGACGATTTCCGAGGCCGGGATTCCGGAATTCGAGGCGGCGGGATGGTACGGGGTGCTCGGCCCTGCGGGCACGCCGCCGGGAATCGTGACGAGGTTGAACCGGGAGATCGGGAAGCTGCTCGAGCAGAAGGATTTTCGCGAACGCCTCACGGCAGTGGGCGTTGAACCGGCGGGAGGCAGTCCCGCGCAGTTTGCATCCTATATTTCGTCCGAGCTCGCCAAGTGGGGCAAGGTGGTGCGGGCCTCGGGGGCAAGAATCGACTGACGACCATCATGGCAGCACAGGAAGGATTGAAAACCATGGCCGAGATCGAATGGCAGCAGGAGACAGACGTCGTCATCGTGGGTGGCGGACTGGCGGGATATTGTGCCGCGCACGAGGCTGCGCAAAATGGCGCGGAAGTGCTGCTCCTCGAAAAGCAGCAGGAAATCGGCGGCAGCACGGTACTCTCCGGCGGCTTCCTCGCGTTTGCCGGAACCGATTTGCAGCGGGCTGCGGGCATCGAAGATTCCAACGAGCTTCTGATCAGCGATCTCAGGAATGCGGGAGGCCACGAGAACGACGAGCGACTGCTGAGCGTGTACGCGGAGCATCAGCTGGATGCCTACGAGTGGCTGAAAAGCGCAGGGACAAAGTTCATCGGCGTGCAGTTGAGTTCCGCGCATTCCGTGCCGCGTGCCCATGCGACCGATCCCCGGGCGTTGATGAAGCTCGTCTCGGATCGGGCACAACGCGCCGGTCGCGTGAAGACGCTCCTGGGGTCCGCTGTCGAGCGGCTGGTTCGGAGCGGTCACGGCGCGCCGGTCTCCGGCGTATTCGCAACGACACAGGGCAGGACGCAGGCTATCCGCGCACGCCGCGGGGTCGTGCTCGCCGCCGGAGGGTTTTCGCGGAATGCCGAGATGCTGAAAAACTTCGTTCCGAACCAGTCCCGGGCGGTGCGTTACGGCGGCGCGGGGAATACCGGCGACGGCATCAGGATGGCCTGGGCGCTGGGTGCCGGCTTCCGTGACATGGGCTACATCAAGGGCACGTTCGGTTTCCATCCCGATGCGCGCACCCAGGAAGGAAGGGACTGGACCAAGCTTCCCGTGTATCGTGGCGCAATCGCGGTCAATCGGCCGGGCAAGCGCTACGTGGACGAGTCGCTCTCCTACAAACTGTTGGGTGACGCCGTATTGAGGCAGCCTGACGCGATCGCCTACCAGATATTCGATCAGGGAATCATGGATCAGGCGGCTGATGGCGTGCCTCCCTTCGATTTTCGCAGCGCCCAACGGCGCGGCCTCGTGTTTCAGGCCGCCAGCCTCGAGGAACTGGCGCGCGAGATCGCCATCGACGGTCCGACGCTGGTCGCGACCGTGAAGCGCTACAACGGTTTCGTGGCAAACGGGAAGGACGAAGACTTCGGCCGCGATGGTCTGTCGAGCCACTATGGCAAGCTCGTGAAGATCGAGCGCCCGCCGTTTTACGCCTATCCTTCGACGAGCGGCCTGATCGCTACGTACTGCGGGCTCACCGTTGACACGGAAGCGCGAATAATCGACGTGTTCGGTGAGCCGATACGGAATCTGTACGCTGCCGGCGAGTTGATGGGCGGGTTTCACGGCGTCGCGTACATGACCGGTTCGTCTCTGGGCAAGTGCGTCATTTTCGGCCGCATTGCCGGGCGCAATGCCGCCCGTGCGGCATGAAATCCGGCAGCATGTGTTCCCGTGCCGCGGCACGTGAATAGGTGACCTTCCCGGGCGCATAATTACGACAGGAGGACGGAAATGTTCAAGGCAAAGCTGATGCTCAAGGCGGCGATCTGCATCGCATGGCTCGCGCCACACAATGCCGGCGCCGCGCAGGCCGCGTCCTATCCGGACAAACCCATACGGCTGGTCGTTCCATTTGCGCCGGGAGGAGGAACCGACCTGACCGCACGCACGATCGGGCAGAAGCTTGCGGAATTTCTGGGCAAACCGATCGTGGTGGATAACCGCGGCGGTGCGGGCGGCGTGATCGGCGCCGATCTCGTGGCGAAGGCCGCCCCGGACGGCTACACGCTGTTGATGGGGACGCCGGGACCGCTCACGATCAATCCCAACCTGCAACCGAAGATGCCGTACGACACGCTGCGCGATTTTTCGCCGATTGCGCAGACGACGATCAGTCCGTTCATCCTGGTGGTACATCCGTCGCTGCCTGTCGCCACGGTGAAGGATCTCGTCGCCCTCGCCAAGAGCAAGCCCAATGCGCTTAACTACGGATCCGCGGGCAACGGTTCGGTCGCCCACCTGTCGGCGGAACAGTTCAAGGCGCTGGCCGGGGTTGAAATCGTGCATGTTCCATACAAGGGGAGCAGCCAATCGCTGACCGACCTTCTGAGCGGGCGGCTGCAGATGGTCGTCGAGAATCTTCCCGTCGTGCTGCCACATATACGCGCGGGAAAACTGAAAGCGCTGGCGGTCGGCACTCAAAAACGCTCCGCCCTCGTGCCCGAGTATCCGACGATGGCGGAGGCGGGGGTTGCCGGATACGAAGCGAATACTTCCTTCGGGGTGCTGGCGCCGGCAAAGCTCCCCCGTGACATCATCGCCAGATTGAATCGGGAGATCGCGAAGGTGCTCCAGACGCCGGATACAAGGGAAGCGCTTGCGGCGCGGGGATTCGAGACGGTCGGTGGCAGTCCGCAGGAATACACACAACATCTGCGCGAGGAACTCGCGCGTTACGGCAGGATCGTCAAATCTGCTGGAATCAAGCTCGAGTGATGGTGCTGGCCAACACCATCCGGGGGAGATCTGCATGTCCGGAGATATCGACGGGCCCGCGCGAGACGTGTTCGAGGCGGCCCGCACGCGTCGCTCCATCCGCGCCTACATGGCGCTGCTCGCCCTGACCGTAGCGGCGTGTGCGCCGCTGCCGCAGCGCGCCAACGTTCCCGTCGTCCAGCGACCGTCGCCCAACTTCGATGAACGCAGGCCCGGCTTCGTGATTCTCCATCACACGAGCGACGATACCGCGGAGCAGGCGCTCTCCACGCTGACCGATCCGGCGCGCAAGGTGAGCTCGCACTACCTGATATCCCGCAACGGCAGGATCCATTACCTGGTGGACGAGCAGGCGCGCGCGTGGCATGCCGGTGAATCGTACTGGAGCGGTCACCACGACCTCAACTCCGCGTCGATCGGCATCGAACTCGACAACAGCGGGGAGGAGTCTTTTCCCGAGGCGCAGATCGAATCGCTGCTTGCGCTGCTGGCCGATATCAAGGAGCGCTACGGTCTGCCCGCCGCGAACTTTCTTGGCCACGGCGATGTGGCACCCGGCCGCAAAACCGATCCCAGCCGTTACTTTCCGTGGAGGCGGCTCGCCGAACGGGGCTTCGGACTTTGGTGCGACCCGCCGTATCCGCCCGCACCGCCGGGTCTCGATGCCGCCATGCTGCTCGACGCGTTCGGATACGACATCTCCCGTCCATACGCCGCCGTTGCGGCGTTCAAGCGGCGTTTCTCGCCCGACGACCCGTCCGAAGAGATGACGGAGCGGGATCGGGCGCTGTTGTATTGCCTCCTTTCCCGAAAGCGGGAACGCTAGCTCCGTCGCTGCGCATTCCGGGAAAGCCCGTTGCGAATACGCATCATGCGCTACACTTTCCCGTTCAACAGTCGCGGGAAAGGGACTTTGCCATGCAACTGGTGACCATCAGGATCGAGAACCCCGAGGCGGCGAACTTCATCCTCGGGCAGACGCATTTCATCAAGACCGTCGAGGATATCCACGAGGCCCTGGTGGGGGCGGTGCCGGGCATCAGGTTCGGGCTCGGGTTCTGCGAGGCGTCCGGCAAATGCCTGGTGCGCTGGTCGGGGAACGACGCCGCCATGATCGACCTTGCAAAGAGAAACGCGCAGGCGGTGGGGGCGGGTCATACCTTCTTCATCTTCCTTGCGGAGGGCTTCTATCCGGTCAACGTGCTGAACGCGGTGAAGATGGTTCCGGAGGTATGCCGGATCTTCTGCGCGACGGCGAATCCGACCCAGGTGATCGTCGCGGAGACGGAGCAGGGACGGGGAATCGTGGGGGTGGTGGACGGCTTCAGCCCGAAAGGCGTGGAGGACGAGGCCGAGATCGCCTGGCGCAAGAACCTGCTGCGGCAGATCGGCTACAAGCTCTGAGCGTCGCGCACAGAGCGGCAATTTCGCATCGCCTTGATTGCCGTCCGTGAGAACGTGCCATGAAGAAGCTTCTCATCGTTTTCCACTCCACGACGGGGGGCTCGCGCCAGATGGCGGAGGCCGCGATGCACGGGGCGCTGGCGGAGCGTGAAATCGATGTGCGCATGCTGCACGCCGCCGATGCCGGGGCGGATGACGTCCTGCGGGCGGACGGCTACGTATTCGTCACCCCCGAGAACCTCGCCGCGATTTCCGGGATGATGAAGGACTTTTTCGACCGCACCTACTACACGGTTCTGGAGCACATCGCAGGCCGGCCGTACGCGACGCTGGTATGCGCGGGCAGCGATGGCCGGAACGCCGTGCGCCAGATCGAGCGCATCTGCACCGGCTGGCGGCTGAAGGCGGTCTGCGAGGCGCTCATCGTCTGCACGCACGCCCAAACGCCGGCAGCGATACTCGCGCCGAAGACGATCCGGGCGGAAGACCTGCGCCGCTGCGAGGAGATCGGCGCCGCGATTGCCGCGGGACTTGCGCTCGGCGTTTTCTAGCGGCATCGGCGAGCACCGTGCGGGCAGCCGCGACTGCGGCGCGTCAGCCCGGGCCGCGTGACGCGCGGGGGGCCGAGGACCTGGACTCGATGGTGCGCGTGGTCCCGTCGAAGAGCTTCTTGCCCAGCTTGCGCAGAAACTCATGCCATTCGCGCTGGAAGCGCCGGTCCGGCCCCGCGTGTCCGGTGACCATGCGCGTGATCTGCGTGAACGCCATCGGATAGGTGGCGAGGGCGAGAATCGCGAGCTGCAGCAGCCTGCTGTCGAGGTCGCGCGGCAGGCGGCCTTCCGCCTGCAGGAGCCGCAGCCCCGCACCGTACTGCGCCAGGCGTTCGCCGCGGGCGGCTTCGCCGGGCACCTTGCGGTTGCGTGCGCTCGCTGCTTCCCAGGTGAGAAAGCGCAGGTAATCCAGATCCTTCGCGCGTTTGCGGAAGCGCTCGGCAAAGAGGTCCGCGGGATCGGGCGGGAGCGTCTCGTTCCACAGCGTCGTCGGCCGGAACTTCAGGTCGTGCACCGCCTGAAACAGCGCTTCCTTGCCGCGGAAATGGTGATGGATCAGCTGCTTGCTCAGGCGCGCGCGACGCGCGATCTCGGAGATGCGGGCGCCGTCGAAGCCCCGCTCGGAAAACTCCTTGACCGCGCACTCCAGGATGCGCTTCCGGGTGCGGTCGCTGTCCCTCGTTTTTCCCATTCTTCGCGCCGATGGCAGAAACCGGATCGCGCCATTATAGCGGGGAATGTTGTTTGACAACGGTAAAGTTACAACTTACCATGCGGTCGATAAAAAGAAAGGAGTCGGCGCGAACGCGATCCCGGCAATCCGAAACACACCAGACGCCAAGAGGAGGAAATCATGTATTCTATCCGCGGCCTTCGTTGCGTAGCGCTGCTGTGCGGCGCGCTGCTGTGCGGCGCTGCCTACGCGCAAAGCTATCCGAGCCGGCCGATCCGGCTCGTCCTGCCGTTTTCCGCCGGGGCGCCGAGCGACATGGTGGGCCGCATCATAGGCCAGAAGCTCTCCGAACAGCTCGGCCAGAACCTCGTCCCGGACAACCGGACGGGGGCGGGCGGCAATCTCGGCATCGGTCTGGCGGCCAAGGCGCCGCCCGACGGCTACACGATCGTCGTATCCTCGCCCACGGTCGCGCTCAGCCCCGCCCTTTATTCCAGCCTGCCTTACGATGCGGCCAGGGATCTTGCGCCCATCGCCCGGCTGGCGACGATCGAAAACGTGCTGGTCGTCCACCCATCGGTGCCCGCGAAGACCTTGAAGGATTTCATCGCGCTCGCGCGCGCTCATCCCGGCAAGTTGAACTTCGGCTCCGGCGGGCCGGGCACGACAAACCACCTGGCCAACGAGTTGTTGAAGAGCCTGCAGAAGATAAACATGGTACACATTCCCTACAAGGGCGCCACGCTCGCGACGCTCGCGTTGATCGGCGGCGAGGTGGATGAGGTGATCGTGGCGATTGCGCCGGCGCTGCCCCTGATCCGGACGGGCAAGGTGCGTCCGCTGGCGGTGCTCTCCGAGCGCCGCGTGCCGACCCTTCCCGACGTGCCGACGTCGAAGGAGGCCGGGGTGGACGGCTTCCGGATGTCGATTTGGTACGGGATGTTCGCGCCCACGGGCACACCCGGTGACGTCCTTGCGAGACTCACGCGCGAAGTCATCAAGGCGCTGGAGACCCCGGAATTGCGCCAGCGCCTGACGGCCGCGGGCATCGAACCCTGGCCGGGCACGCCCGAGGAACTCAGAAACCTCGTGCGCAGCGAAACGGCGCGTTTCGCCAGGATCGTCCGGGAAGCGGGCCTGCGGCGGGAATGAACGTGGTTCCGGCAGGGAGTTTGGTGCGCGCGGGTGAGCGGGCCCGGGTCGCGGATACTTTGCAGGGGAAAGCGGGAACATGACAGAGGTGGCAAAAGCACTGCGTGACAAGACCGCGGTGTGCGGCGTGGGCCTGCTGCTGGGAAATTATCCCGATCGCACGGCCCTGTCGCTCGCGGTGGATGCCTACCAGCTTGCGCTGGATGACGCAGGGCTGAAGCGCGAAGACGTCGACGGGATCATTCAACTGTCGTTCGGCTACGACTACGACCGGTTCCTGGAGGCGGTCGGTACCGATGTGCGCTACGCGTACCAGGGCTGGAGCCATGGCCGTTTTGTCGCGCCGATGCTGCAGCATGCCGCCATGGCGGTCGCAACCGGAATGGCCAGGGCCGTGGCAATCGTTCACGGTCGCAGGCGGCGCCCGTACGGACAGACGGCCGATCATGAAATGTGGCGCCAGGGTCTCGGGCCGCACGGCGAGAGCCCGGCCTATGGCGCGCTCGGCCCGGTTTTTGGCGCGGCGATCGCCGCGCAGCGTTACTTTCATATGTACGGCGGGAGCAACGAAGACCTCGCCCCGATCGCGATGGCGTTTCGCAGGCATGCCCGGCTCAACCCGGTCGCGGTGCGCCGCTCGCCGATGTCGAAGGAGGACTATCTCAACTCGCGGTGGATCATCGAACCGCTGCGGCTGTTCGATTGCTGCCAGAACAATGACGGCGGCGCCTGCCTGATCATCACCTCCGCGGAGCGCGCGCGCGATTGCAGGAAGCCGCCCGTCTACATTTCGGGCATGCAGGGCGTGCACGCGGGGCGGCAGTTTCACAACCTCACGCTCCCCGGACTGGGGGTCGCGCAGCAGGAGGTCTACAAGTATCGGCCCACGAAAGAGGACCTCCATGCCTACGAGATGGCCGGAATCACCCACCAGGACGTGGATGCGCTGATTACCTACGACGCGTTCTCCCCGCTGGTTCTCTTCGGATTGGAGCGGTTCGGTTTCTGCGGTCCGGGCGAAGCGCGCGAGTTCGTGAAGGATGGACGCATAGAAATCGGCGGAGAGCTGCCCGTCAATACCTCGGGCGGGCTGCTTTCCGAGGGGCACGTGATCGGTTGGAATCTCTTCATCGAGGCGGTGCGGCAGTTGCGCCACGAGTGCGGCGAGCGTCAGGTCCGGGACGCCGAAATCGTGCAGTACGGGAGCTTCCTCGGAGAAACCGTCATTTTTCGCAGGTGAAAGGCATGGAACCTTCATTCAAGATGCTCGACGAAAGAAGCGGGCGTTATCTGCCGTTCATTTACCCAGAAGAGATTCCTTTCTGGGAAGCCGCGAAGCAGCGCCAGATCCGCCTGCAGCGTTGCTCATCGTGCGGCCGGGCCTGGTATCCGATCGGGCCCGCGTGTCCCTTCTGCTTCTCCATGAAGTTCGAGTGGGTGGCGATGAGCGGGCGCGGCACGTTGCACAACTACGTCGTGTTCCACAAGGCGTGGACCCCGTGGTTCGAAAAACGTGTCCCCTATGCCGTGGTGCAGGTCGAGCTGGAGGAAGGCCCGCGGCTTACCACCAATCTGCTCGACTGCCCGATCGGGGACATCAGGATCGGCATGCAGGTTGAAGCGGCCTACGAAGACGTCACCGACGAAATTACCCTCGTGCAGTTCCGTCCCGCGAAGAGGTGAGCGTGACAGCGCAAACGGCAGGCAGGGACCGGATTACGCTCGACGCCGACACGCCCGATACCGTGAGGCTGGGCGTGGAGCAGGCGCGGGCCATCGGCGAACGCGCGCTGAAGCGCATCGGTTATCCGGACGATGAGGCGCGCATCATCGTCGATCAGCTCGTCGATAACGCCCTCTGCGGTTACAGGTTTGCGGGTCTGCCGCGCATCCTCGCCATCGCCGGCGACGAGAAGACGAAACAAGCCCGCAGGCCGGTGAGGATCGTCCACGAGACGCCGTGCTCGGCGCTGCTGGACGGCGGCAACAACGTCGGCTACATCGCAGCGTACCGCGGCGCCGAAGTGGCGATACGCAAGGCGCGGGTGAACGGCATGGCGTCGGTCGGCGTATACGACAGCTACTACAGCGGGCGCAACGCGTACTTCGTCGACAAAATCGTGCGCGAGGGACTCGTCGCTTTCCACGTCGCGAGCGCCAGGCCGCGCGTCCTGCCGTTGGGTGGCGCCCGTCCCGCGCTCGGCACGAACCCGATCTGCGTCGGCTTCCCGTCGGAAAGCGGTCCGGTCATCGTCGACATGGGGACCGCGGCGCTCATGTGGGGCGACGTGATGTTGCATGCGCACCTGGGCGAGCCCCTGCCCGAAGGCATCGGGTTCGACGAGGCCGGGCGGCCGACGCGCGATGCGGGCGCAGCGCTGCGCGGCGGAGTGGTGCCGTTCGGCGGCTACAAGGGATACGCGCTTTCGTTCGCCGTGCAGGCGCTGGGATTACTGGCGGGCGCCGCGATCCCGCGGGGCCAGGTGCAGGATTACGGATTCCTGTTCTGGGTTGTCGACCCGAAGGTGATGTTGCCGGACGGCGGATTCGAAAGCCGGATGTCCGAACTCGTGCGCAGGATCAAAGCGACTCCACGACAGCCCGGCGTGGACGAGATCCGGATTCCGTCGGAGCGCGCGTCCCGGGAACGGGAGCGGCGCAGGGAAGAAGGGATCGTGATCGAGCGCAAGGTCATCGAGGCGCTGGAGGCCCTGTGAGGGCGGCGCGACCGAAAGCGAGGTGATGACCATGGATCCGGCCGCTCGCGGTCCGCTCGCGGGCATCAGGGTAATGGATGTGAGCATCATGGCCGCGGGCCCCTGGACCGGCGCGTTGCTGGGGATGCTGGGCGCCGAAGTCATCAAGGTCGAGCCGCCCGCCGGAGACGGCACGCGCTGGGTGATGCCGACCCAGCGCGGAATGGGCACCAACTTCATCGCGATGAACGTCAACAAGAAAGACATCGTCATCGACATGAAAAGCGGGGAAGGACGCGAGACGGCCATGGCTCTCGCGTCAACCTGCGACATCTTCATCCAGAACTTCCGTGTCGGCGTGATCGAGAAACTCGGGCTGGACTATGAGACGCTGCGGAATGTCAGTCCACGGCTCATTTACTGCGCGATTTCAGGATTCGGTGAAACCGGGCCTCTCGCCAGGGCGGGATGTGCGGACCCGATCATGCAGGCGTTCTCCGGCTTCGCGCGGTCGAACGGCGCCCCCGGGGATGAGGTGGAGGCTTTCCGCTTCACCGGCTTCATCGATCTCGCCACGGCCGCCGTGGCGACCGAGGCGATCCTCGCCGCGCTGCTCGAGCGCGAGGCTTCCGGGGAGGGACAAAAAGTCGAGGTGTCGATGCTGGAGGCCGCACTCGAGATTCAGAGCAGCCGCATCGCGGAGTTGCTGGGCGCGGGGCTCGTGCCGCACGCGCGCGGCAGCGAATCGCCCGCGATTGCTCCCGACCGTGCCTTCCAGAGCCAGGACCACGAGATCTTCGTGACCGCGCACGACGACGCGGAATGGCGCGGGTTTTGTGCGGCGATCGAACAGGCTCAGCTCGCGGAAGATCCGCGTTTTGCCACCAACCGCCTGCGCGTCGCAAACGTGCCGGAGCTGTACGCCATCGTGGCGCCGCTGGTAAGAGCGCGTCCCGCGATCTGGTGGCTGCGCGTGTTCAAGCGACACGGCGTGCCCTGCGGCCTGGCGCACCACTTCGAGATCTTCCGTCATCACAGCCAGGTTGCAGCCAACGACATGATCGCCCGTCTCGACACGCGCGACTGGGGCGAAGTCAGCGTGGCGGGAGTTCCGTGGCACTTCGAGCGAACGCCCTGCGGCGTCACGCCGCCGGCGCGGCCCGGCGAGAACACCGAGGAGATCCTGGGCGCGTTGACCGGGTCGTCGAATTCAGGGACCGCCGCGTCCGTGCGCGGATGAGCATGATCGAGGGAATCCGCGTCGTTGAATTCGCCGAAGGCGTCGCCGGACCGCTCGCCGCGGTGCGCTTGTCGGACCTCGGGGCGCGCGTCATCAAGATCGAATGCGCTCAGGGTGACTGGCTGCGGCATGCGTCACCGTGTATGCCCGGCGCGGAATACAGCGCCGCATTTTTCGAACTGAACCGGGGCAAGCGTTCGTTGGCGCTCGGGCCTCACCCTCAAGGCGCGACGCAACTTGTCGACGGGTTGCTCGAGCGGGCGGATGTCTTCATTACCGATCGCAGCGAAGCCGAACTGAAACAGGCCGGAATCGTTCCTGGCGATGATTTCGGCAACCGCTATCCGCGGCTGGTGATGATCGCGATCAGTCCCTGGGGGCGTCGCGGGCCGTGGGCTGCGAGGAAGGGTTCCGAGCTCACGGCGCAGGCGATGGCCGGGTACACGCGTTACCTGGGCGTTCACGGTCAGCCCGCGCGCCGCCTCGGCGCGGACGTCGCCTCCGCTGGAACGGGGATGTTTGCCATGCAGGCGGCGCTCGCCGCGCTTTACCGGCGCAAGCGTGACGGCAAGGGGCAGCGCGTCGACGTTTCATTGCTCAACTCGCTCATTTCGATGAAGAGCATACACCTGGCCGCGCAATCGGACCCCGACAAGTACGCCGGACCGAGGGTGGGAGGCGCGAACAATCCACCCGAGCAGGGATGGAAGACGGCCGACGAGCCGATCTTCTTCTCGTTCGGAGGTTCGGTCGGTGCGGAAGGACGGCCGGGCTGGGTCGCGTTCATCAAGGAGACAGGACTTTCCCATCTGCTCGATGACCCTCGTTGTGACAAGTCCGGCCGCAGCAGCACCGGCTTTGGCGCGTACGTGCATGCGCTCCGCCCCGAGTACGAAAAAGCCTTCACCCGCTATCCGGCGCGCGAACTCGCGGAGCGCATCCGCTGCCACACGGGCAGCGCCTCGGTCTATCTGCGCGCCGACGAGACCCTCGCTCATCCCCAGACCCGCGCGTTGGACATCGTTCGCGAAGTCGATGCCGGCGATGGGCGCAAGGCAAGGATTCGCGCGTTTCCGGCCCGGTTCTCGCGGCTGCGTCCCGCGTTGCGCGGCAATGCGCCGCTGCGGGGCGAGCATACGGCTGAGATCGCTTCCGAGCTTGGCTTTGATTCCGCGACTCTCGACCGGCTCTTGGCGGAGGGCGCGCTCCAGTCGGCGGCAACGCCAGAAACACAGCAGCTTCCCGCCGCGGCGCGCTGATCACGCGCTTTTGAGAAATCGCGGACAGGCTGCAGTATCGGCCCCGCACCGGCCGCGAGCGTGGCGAATATCACGCGCGTAATGTGACATTCTTCCTTACGGTATTCCCCGCGCTTCTGTACTAATTCGTCCCGGGAACATGGTCCTTGACGAACGAGGCGAGGTTAATGGAACTTGGGCTGCGTTCAGAACTTGACCGGCGAAGCGGGGTTGACCGCAGGAAGCGCGCGGATGCGGCCTATTTCGGACCCGAGCGCAGAAGCGGGTGGGATCGTCGTTCCGCCAAAGGCGCGTCGCAAAGCCTGTTGCTGCGGTCTGTCTCGGGAAATCCCCCCCCGATCGCACCTCGAGTGGAGATCCCCGGGGCTCATCGTCTTGGTCCTTCCGAGGGCGAGCGGTTTCTGAGCCCGCTTCTCGTCGTGAAACGCCTGGAATCGGAATTTGCGTTCGTCGAGGCTGACGAAACCCAGGGGCGCGCCTACGTCGAGGATTTGATGAAAAAACTCGAGCCCGGGAAAGACAGCCGGAAATACCGGGCGTATGAGCAACGCCGGGAGCACCTGGACAAGATCAGGGGCCGTGCAATCTACGTTTACTTCGGCGATGACCCGAGTTCCGAAACCGCGTATTTATGCGCCGCGGTGATGCCGGACGAGCCGCTCGTCTTCGAATACGATTCCGTCTTTCACAAGCGTTCCGCGTTCTCCCTGCTCAGGCGCTGCGCAAGGGCTCTGGGGTACACCATCGGTGAGTTTGTGGCGGGAGAGGTGCATGACATCGCATCCTGGCCCGGCGCCGCGAGTCCGGTCCCACTGCTTTCCTAGCCCGCGGCGGGATCAGCGACCGCGGTATCCAGCCATTGATCCCGCTTTTTAGCCACAATTGTGAGATTGTTCACAGACTTATTTTGGCGGGCCGGGGATAATTTTTTCGCAACACTGTAAATCTCCTCCTCCTCCTCTGGTGTTGCAACTGCCGCGCGGGAGCGTGATGTTCCGCGCGGTTTTTTTCTGTACGTCTCCTCCCGTTCTGTTGTGCAACGCTTTTGGTTATCATATTGCCGGCGGCATCCCTGGGAGACGTCCATGGTGTTCAACTGGCTTACCGGCGGCAGGCCCGATCATCCTCTGGCTGACATGAAGCGTGCACGGGAACTGGTCACCGCGCTGCCGCAGCACGACTCGGTGAGGGCGCTCGAAGATGTCGCCGCCTGGCTGGAATCGCTGAACAGCGAGGCGGGCTTCAAGCTGCGAAATCGCCTGGAACTCGTTGACCTGCTGGACCAGGCCGCGAAGACGCATTGGCACAAGATCGCGCCCGAGTACCTGGAAGCGCCACGGCTGCAGAAGTTCTACGAGAAGCGGCTGTGGGAGATCTCGTTCGGGTTCTGGAAGACACTGGGCGACGCCTATCTCCAATGCATCGAGCAGTTCCAGGCCGGGGGCTCCGGTGCGGGCGCAACCGAAAAGGGCCTTCCGCTTGTCACGGGGCGTGCGTTGCGTTGCCTCGGCGTCCAGCTCAAGTGGCTGCTGCTGCGCTATGACCTGATCGAAGAACGCATCTGGCGCGACCTGGGGCGGGCTTATCTCTTTGCCGAAAGCCGGGGATTTGCGGACCAACGGACCGCGATCTATCCGGGCAAGCACGGGGAATCGAGCGCCCGCGAGGAGTTTCTCAAGACGCTCATGCTGATGATGTCTGCGCCGGAGGGCCTCGCGCCCGCGAAGCTGCAGATCGCCGAACGCATGGTGGCGCACTTCGGCAGCGGATTCGTCCTGGATAGAGTGTCGGGACCGGGCCGCAAGTTCTTTTTCGATCTTTCAATGCACCGGCCGCCCGGCAGGGTTCATAAGGGATTGCGTGCCGGGTCGATGCTGCGTTTCTTCGGACCGGGCCCGGTGGAGCAGGCCCTGAGCGCGATGGCCAATCTTATCCACGAAAGGGACGGGATTCCGAGCGATGTCAATCTCGGCGGGAATTTCGACAACGAGACGGTCTTGTCCGTTCTGGCACATCTCGAGCGCTACTGGGGAGATCAGCCGCCGGCGCGAACCGCGGAGCGCCGGGACATCGCAACACGGGTGACGGTCGTGCCCGATTTCTCGAAGATTTTGCCCTGGATCGAGGCGCTGGCCGACGCATCGTCGCTCGAATTCAGCGATCCGGAGGCGGCGGAGAGCTGGATCGCGTTCAATACCAGCAAGACCGGTCTGGGTGCCATCGTGCCGACGGTAAGGGCGGACTGGGTGCGAATAGGAAGACTGCTTGGCCTGCGCACCGAGACCTCGTCGATCTGCCGCATCGGCGTCGTGCGGCGGGCGACCCGAGATCCGTACGAGCAGCGACGCGTCGGCATCGAAGTATTGGGAGACGTGACGATTCCGGTAAAGGTCGCGGCGGCTGACGGCGCGGGGTCGCCCAACGTCGAGGGAAGTACGGCGTTCCTGCTCGCCAGCAAGCCCGACAAGAATCGGGAGGTTGCCATCGTCATGCGCGCCGGAAGCTTCACCCGCAATCATAATATGCAGATGCGCGTGCGGGACAAAGCCTACTTGCTTGCGCCCTCCGAATTGATCGAAGCAGGCGGAGACTACGACTGGGCGCGTTTCGAGGTGGTGAAGCAGTTGTAGGCCGACGCGGAATCTTGAGTTAGATCAAGCAAACCCGACTTTTTTGGGCCGAGGGTTTCCGGGCGTGATATTAATTTCGTCAGGAATGCGCCGTGTAAACCCGGCGCCGGGACCATCGGGCAGCGGAAAATGAAGGCCTTTCAATTTGTCACTGCCAGGGACAGCCGGCACGCGCTGGCCCTGATGGGGGCACACGGATCGTCGGGCAGGTTCCTTGCGGGAGGCACCGATCTTCTGGTCGAGCTGAAGTCTGCGTCCGGTGTCCCGGAATTGATCGTCGACATCGCGGGTCTCGAGGAACTGAAGGGCATCGCAGTGAACGAACGGGGCCTGCGGATCGGCGCGATGGTGACTCATTCGGAAATCATGGCGTCATCGATCATCCGGGAGCTTGCGCCGGCGCTGGCCGAGGCGGCGCATACCATCGGCGCCGTGCAGACCCGGAATCTCGGCACGCTGGGCGGCAATCTGGTCACCGGCGTGCCGTCGATGGACGGCGGACCGGCCTTGATGGCGCTGGAGGCGCAGGTGACTGTCATGGGCGCCGAGGGTTGCCGTCATCTGCCCATCTGCGAATTCTTTCGCGGCCCGCGCAAGACCGCGCTCGGGCCGGCGGAGTTGCTCCAGGAAATCGTCATCCCGGCAAGGAATCTCGGCAAACCGACGAAGTTCCTGAAGTTCGGCCTGCGCAAAGGCCAGGCGCTGGCGCTCGTCAACGTCGCGGCGAGCCTGTGGGTGAATTGGGACGAGCATGTCTTCGTCGAACCGCGCATCGCGCTGGGTGCCGTTGCCCCTACCGTGATGCGTGCGAAACATGCGGAGTCGCACCTCGAGGGGCGCGCGATAACGCCTGAAGTGATGACCGAAGCCGGCGATTTCGCGGCGGCCGAGGCGGATCCGATCTCGGATTTTCGCGCATCGGCGGGCTACCGGCGGGACTTGATAGCGGTGCTTGTTGCGCGCGCGCTCGCCGGGGCCTACGCATGCGCGAAAGCCGAACACGAGGGGAAAGCGCGGTGACGAACCTGACCCTCAACGTGAATGGTGAAATTCGCAGCGCGTCCGTGCCGCCCGAAACGACGCTGCTCGACCTCCTGCGGGATTACTTCAGCCTGACGGGCGCCAAGCGCGGATGCGACGTCGGCGACTGCGGTGCGTGTACCGTGATCGTCGATGGCAAGCCGGTCAATGCGTGCCTGATGCTGGCCGGCCAGGCCCACGGTCGCGCGGTGCTCACGATAGAAGGACTCGCCACGCGCGAACGGCTGCACCCGATTCAGACCGCTTTCGAGGAGCGGGCCGCGTTGCAGTGCGGATTTTGCGGGCCCGGGGTCATTCTCTCGGCGAAGGCCCTGCTGGAACGGAACCCGAATCCGACGGTGCGGGATATCCGGGACGCCATTTCCGGAAACCTTTGCCGCTGTACCGGCTACACCAAGATGATCGAGGCGATTCAGGAGGCTGCCCGCGCGCTGCGCGGGGAAACACGCGAGCGCGCCGTGCCCGTGCCGGTGGAGGGGGCCAGGCCATGAGCGCCGGCATCGCAGCCACGGCCGCGGCCCTGCGCGTCAATGCGGGAGTTCGCGGTCCCGCAGTGCCGCGGGCAATGAAAGCGTGGGTTCTCGGTGGACCGGGCGAGTTGCGTCTCGTCGGGAAACCCGTGCCGCGCCCGGGCCCGGCGGAAGTGCTGGTGCGGATCGGCGCCACCGCGGTGTGCGGGACCGATCTGGAAGTGATCCGCCACGGCGCACCGGCGCTGGTCGAGGGCGGTCCGCCGTTCAACAAGAACTTCACCCCCGGCCACGAGTACATGGGCACGGTGGCCGCTCTCGGCCCCGGTGTGGACGAGTTTACGATCGGCGACCGTGTTGCCGTCGAGATTCACGCCGGCTGCGGACGTTGCGAGCGCTGCCGCGAAGGCATGTACACCGCCTGCCTCAACTACGGCCAGAACTATACCGGACACGACAAGGGTCATCGCGCCAACGGTTTCACCACCGACGGCGGATTCGCCGAGTATGCGGTCAACCACGTGAACACGCTGGTGCGCGTTCCGGGTGAGATGAGCGACGAGACAGCGACCCTCATTGTCACCGCCGGCACCGCGACCTACGGACTCGACGTGCTGGGTGGATTGATCGCCGGCCAGTCGCTGGCGGTGATCGGTCCGGGGCCGATCGGGCTCATGGCGGTCGGGGTGGCCAAGGCGCTTGGCGCGGCGCCCATCGTGCTGACCGGCACGCGGCGCGACCGGCGGAGGCTCGAGATCGGGCAGCGGTTCGGGGCGGACGAAGTGATCGACGCGGAAGAGGCGGATCCGGTCGCGGCGGTGCGGCGCATCACGCGCGGCGCGGGCGTGCATTACGCGATGGAGTGCTCCGGAGCCACCGGGGCGGTCGATCAGGCGGTACACATGACGAGCCGCGGCGGCCGCGTCTGTCTCGCCGCCTTTGCGCACGAGCCGGTGATGGTCGACGTGGCGTATCTGGTGAGCAACAACATCTACCTGTTCGGCATCCGCGGCGAGGGGCGCAGCGCCACCCGCCGCGCCGCGGCGCTGCTGGCGCAGACGAGGTTTCCGGTTGAGCTTCTGCACACCCATACGTTTACCCTGGACAGGGTGCCGGAGGCGATCCGTTACGCGGGCGAGCGCATCGAGGATGCGATCAAGGTCGTGGTGAAAATGGAGGCCGGCCGTGGACCGGCGGCCTGATGTCAAGGCCGGCGGGGAGCCGGCCGCGCCCGCAAGCGCCGGGAAATACCGTTTCCTGTTCATCCAGCCGTTCCAGTTGCCCCGTGACAGCCGCTTCGCGGACCCCTACCACTCCGACGTGCTCACGAAGGAGCAGCGCCTGCGCATGGACTACCTCGACATCCGGCCGCTGCTCGAGGATGTCGAGTGGGATTTTCACGGCGGGCCCGTGGCGCCATACGGCGACTGGGCGGTCGAGACCCGCGAGGAGTTCTGCTACGTGGCGGCGGCGCGCCTGCCGATCGTGCGCGAGGCGTGCGCGAGCGGCAAGTATAACGCCATCGTGCTGCTGGGCGGCGGCGAGCCCGGGTTCATGGAGTCGCGCGAGATCGCGCGCGCGTACGGCATCCCCGTGACCTCGTGCGCGTTCTCGCAAATGCACATCGCATCCATGCTCGGCAACCGCTTCAGCGTCATCGACTTCACCGAAGTGCACAACATGTATTACGCGGACCTGGTGCGGCGCCACGGCTTCGCCGGGCGCTGCGCGTCGATCCGCAACATCAATTTCCATCACCCGCGGCCGGGCCACGAAAGCGGCAGCTCGATCGCCCACGAGCGTAACCAGGCGTTGCGCGGCGAGCATTCGGATGCGGTCGAGCGCGCCGTGGCGGAGGCGGTCGCGGCGATTACCGAGGATGGGGCGGAAGTGATCACCTTCGGCTGCTCGGACGCATTCTGGCTGCAGTCTTTCGTGCAGCGGCGGCTCGACGAAATGGGCTGGGAGGCACCGGTGCTCGAGGGCTACAGTTGCGCCATCGCGCTCGCGAAGCTCCATGTAGATCTCGGCGTAGACGCGAGCGGGCTCGCCTTCCCGAGCGACCGGCCGCGCCAGTGGCGAAGAAAAAAGCTCGTATGAAGGAAGGGTCAAATTTTTCATATGTTTGAGCAGATTACCCCCGTGTATGGCGGAAAATAGGAAGGACGCGCGACAACGGCAACGAGCGCCGCTCGATGCGCCGCGACGCGCCGATGCGGACTTGCGGCTGCCGGCGGCGACACCGCAGGCGAGCTATCCGCTCGAGATGCTGGTGCCGCAGGTGCTCCAGCAGACACCTGCGGTGGGCCAGCGCGCAACGCGCATCGATGCGCGGCTGCACGGGCTCGGGCAGACCCGGTATATCGAAGATCTCGCGTTTCCCGGCATGCTTTACGCGCGCATCAAGCGCGCGGGGATCGCCTCGGCGCTCATCAGGCGCATCGATACCCGCGCCGCCGAGGTCATGCCGGGCGTCATGGCCGTCCTCACCGGCCGCGAGATCCCCGTCAACTCCTTCGGACCATCGTTTCAGGACCAGCCGGTGCTCGCCGACGCTCAGGTCTTTCACGCCGGGGACGGCGTGGCAGCGGTTGCGGCTGTGACCGAGCAGATCGCCACCGAAGCGCTCGACAGGATCGAAGTCGAATATGAACCGCTGCCGGCGGTGTTCGATCCGCTGGAAGCGCTGAAAGAAGACGCGCACAGGGTTCACGGCGGGGACAGCAACGTCTACGCGAGCAGGATCATCAAGAAGGGTGATCCGGACGCAGGCTTCGCCGCCGCGGACCACGTCCTGGAAGGCCGTTTCTCCACGCAGATGGTCGAGCATGTGGCGATCGAACCCCATGCGGGGATCGCCACGTGGGATCCGGCCGGCCGCGTGACGATCTGGTCGAGTCTCGGGCGCATCACGCTGGGGCGCGCGGACATCGCGCGCACCCTCAAGCTCCCGATAAACCGGATACGGATCGTGGGCACCATCGTGGGCGGCAACTTCGGCGGCAAGAACGAGATCACGCAGGAACCGGTGCTGGCCCTGCTTTCGAAGAAAACGGGACGGCCGGTGAAGGGTGTATACACGCGCGAAGAGGAGTTCGCCGCCACGACGACGCGCCATCCGTTCGTCATGGAGTACCGCACCGGGGTGAAGAAAAACGGTCGCATCCTCGCGCGCCAGGTGCGGCTGGTGCTCGACGGCGGGGCCTATTGCTCGTGGAGCGAGACCACGCTGGGCAAGGCGGCGATCCTCGCGGCCGGCCCTTACCGCATCGACAATCTGCAGGTGGAGGCCTGTGTCGTTTATACCAACAAGACGATGACCGGCGCGATGCGCGGATTCGGCGCGCCGCAGGTCTGCTTCGCCTGCGAGTCTCACATGGACGATATCGCCGCGGCGCTCGGCATCGATCCGCTGGAGATTCGCCTGCGCAACGCATTCGAGGAAGGTTCGATCAGTCCCACCGGCCAGGTGCTGCAAACCGTCGTGATCAAGGATACCCTGTGCCGGGCGGCGCAGCGGTTCGGCTGGAAGGAGGTCCGGACATGAAACGGCGTGGGCGCGGCATTGCCTGCATGTGGTATCCGATCGGGTTCACGGTTGCGGCCAACCCGAGCGCGGCGACGGTGAAGGTGAACGAGGACGGCACTGCGACGCTGCTCACCGGCACCGTCGAAACCGGCCAGGGATCGCTGACCGTTCTTGGCCAGATCGCCGCGGAGGCGCTCGGCATCGCCACCGAAGACGTGCACGTGGTCTCCGCCGACACCGACACGACGCCCATGGATACCGGTGCCATCGCCAGCCGCACGACCTATGTCACCGGCAACGCGGTACGGCTTGCCGCCGAGAATGCGTGTGCGATCCTTTTCGAAGTGGCGGCGCCGATGCTCGGCGTGCGGGCCGATCAGTTGGAGGCCCGCGACCGCAAGATCCAGGTCAAGGGATTCCCGCAGCGGCACCTGCCGATCGGCCACGTGGCCCATCACGCGCAGGTGGTCAAGGGGCAGCCGCCGATCGGCAGCGCGTCGTGGAACCCGCCGACGGTGGCGATGGATCCCGAGACCGGGCAGGGCAAGCCGTTCAATACCTACGTCTACGCCACCCAGATCGCGGAGGTCGATGTCGACGACGAGACCGGCGAAGTCGAGGTTGTGAGAATCGCGGCGGCCCACGATTGCGGCACCGCGATCAACCCGATGCTCGTGGAAGGACAGATTCAGGGCGGCATCGCGATGGGGATCGGCTTCGCGCTGCAGGAGGAAATCCTGTTCGACGCGGCGGGCCGGCAACTCAATCCGAACTTGACAAATTACATCGTTCCCACCAGTCTCGACATGCCGGAGATCGAGGTGGATATCGTGGAAAATTACGACCCGACCGGGCCGTTCGGCGCCAAGGGCGTGGGCGAGCCGACATCGGTGCCGACTGCGGCCGCGATCGCCAATGCCATCTACGACGCGGTTGGCGTCCGGGTGACTGCGCTGCCCGCAACGGCCGAGAAAGTGCTTGCCGCCATCAAGGAGAAGCGCGCCCGGCAGCAGAACAAACCACAGAGCCTGCCGCTCTAAGCGGAAAGGACCACGGAAGCAGGGGTACAGCGGATGGCAACGGAGCAAGACAAACAAGGCGGTGACGACGCGATAAACCTGGAGCAGGTCGCCCGTCTGATCGCGGCGTTGGAAGAGGACCTGAAGCAGGTGCAGGGCGGCTCGCGGGATGTCCAGTTGCTGCGGGACGAAGTCGAAACGCTCAAGAATGTCCTCAATTCTCCCGTGCGCAGACACCACTGGGTGCGGGACGGTCTGCACGGCGTGCGCGACGCGTTCGAAAACGCCCTGGACAAGGTGATCGCCGAGGGTATCAAGGGCGGGCAATACATCGCGGAAATCGGGCGGATACTGGGCCTGTAATTACCATTGGGCCGGTTCGCCGAACTCTTCAGTCCCCGTTCGATCGCCGTGGTCGGCGTGTCGGATGATCCTGTCCGCCCCGGATCGCAGGCGGTGCGCGCGCTGCAGGAAAACGGATATCCGGGGGCGATCTACCCGGTCAACCCGAAATACGCGACGTTCCGGGGTTTCAAGTGCCATGCGGCTCTGGGAGCGATCGATGGCGACATCGATGTCGCCGTGATCGGGATCCCGTCGCGGGGCGTGCGCGCGGTCATCGAGGAATGCGTTGCCAGGAAAGTGAAATATGCCGTCATTCTCAGCGGCGGGTTTCGCGAGACCGGTGCGGACGGCGCGGCATTGCAGGACGAGATCGTGGCGCTGGCGCGCGCCGGGGGAATGCGCATCATCGGGCCCAATTGCCTGGGGCTTGCGAACATCTCCGGCAATGTCTATGCCGCTTTCGGCAGCATTACCCGTCCCCCGAAATTGAGGCCGGGCCCGGTTTCGCTCGTGACGCAAAGCGGCGGCTTTGGCTACAGCATCGCGCTCGCCTGTGCCGGCGGGGGGATCGGATTCCGGAACATCGTCGCGACCGGCAACGAAGCCGACGTGGACGCGGTGGAACTGATCGACGGGCTGCTCGAGGATGACGGGACGGAGATCGTCCTTGCCTATATCGAGGGGGTGAAGGACGGGCGCGCGCTGCTGGAGGCGGGACGCAGGGCACTGAGCGCGGGCAAGCCTTTGCTGGTATGGAAAAGCGGGATTACCGAGCAGGGCGCGCGGGCCGCCGCCTCGCATACCGCGAACATGACCGGGAGCTACGAGTTTTACCGGGCACTGTTCAAGCAGGCGGGCATCATCGAGCTGCGGGAGATCCACGAAGCGGTGGACTACGTGAAGGCGTTACGCGCGGGCAAATTTCCGCAAGGCCGGCGCGTCGCCGTCATGGGCGGATCGGGAGGGTCGGCGATCGTCTTTACCGATGCGGCGGAGCAGAAAGGATTGCGCCTTGCCGCCTTCGGGTCCGGGACCGTGAACCGCCTCGCCACGGTCGTTCCGGCGATCGGCTCGGTTTCGAATCCGGTCGATTTCACCGCAGGCTATATTGCGGCCGAGGGCGCGGAGAAGTTCGGCGTCGCGGTACGGGCGGTGCTTGACGATCCGAATGTGGATGCCGTTTGCGTCAATTTCGCAACCATTGCCGGCAATCCGGCGCATGCCGGCGCGCGGGCGCTTGCGGAGATCGCCCCGACGACCGGCAAGCCCGTGGTTGTGTTCCTGTCAGTGCCAAGGACGGAGGCTGGGGAAGCGTGGGCTGTCCTGGATGCGGCGCGCATTCCCGTCTTCGTATCTCCAGTGCGAGCCGCCAAGGCGATCGCGATGCTTGAAGCCTGCCGCGCCGCGCGGGAGAAAAACCGCCTCGTGACACCTGCCGCGGCGGGGCATGAGGCTCGTGCGGTATCGTTTCCGGCGGAGACGCCCGTGCTGTCGGAAGTGCAGTCCAAGATGATCCTGAGCGCGTTGGGGATTACGGTCAGCCGCGATCATCTGGTTCCGGTCGGCGGGTCTTTCACGAAGGAGCTGCCGGATGCGCCGCTCGCCGTGAAAATCGTCTCGCCGGACATCCCGCACAAGACGGACATCGGTGCGGTAAGGCTCGACGTGAGAGGAAGGCCGGAGCTCGAGCGCGCGATCGAGGAAGTTCTGGCCGCCGCGCGCGCCCAAGCCGATGGCGCGAGGATCGATGGCGTATTGGTCTCGGAAATGGTGACCGACGGATTCGAGCTCCTCATCGGGGCTGTCAATGATGCGATCTTCGGCCCCGTGATCGTGCTGAGCGCGGGTGGGATCCACGCCGAAGTCCTGGGCGACAGGACCTGCCGGCTTGCTCCCTTTGACCGGGAAACGGCGCGCGAGATGATCGGAGAGCTGCGCTGCAGCGCGCTGTTCTGCGGGCTGCGCGGAAAGCCCCCGCTCGACGTCGAGGCGCTCGCCGACGCCCTCTCGATCCTGTCGCGATTCGCATGGCGCCAGCGCGATGCGGTGCGGGAAATCGACATCAATCCGCTGTTCCTGCGGCCGCGCGGTCAGGGCGTGGTCGCAGCGGATGCGCTGATCGTTAGAGGAAGTTGTCATGCCCGTGCAGACGGGCATCCAATGTAACGTGCGCTGAAACCGGATTCCCGATCCGCGATTAAGACACTCGAGGACAGGCTACTCGGGAATGACAATGCTACCCGACGCTTCGGGAATAACGGTCATGGAGCCTTTCGCGATCTTCGCCCGCCCCGGTGCCTTGACGCCATACGCCACTGTATATACGATCTGACACCGGACCGACGAGCTTGGGACATGCCGGGCTCGACGGGTAAACGGATTCAGATCGTGGCGACAGCTATCGTGGCGAGAATGGCGAAGAACGTGAATAAGCGATCCGCATCACCTTCGCACGGCAGGCGACAGCCGCCGAGCGCAGCGCCTGCTACGGCGAGCGCGCGTAAAGTGGCGGGGCGAGGCATGCGTCGTCGCCCCGACGTCGAACTGGACCTGACCGATATGCCCGAAGTGCTCAACTGGGCCGACGCCATGCGTGGCAAGTTCTATCGGCCGATCAAGAAACCGATCAGCATCCGCGTCGATGCCGACGTACTCGCCTGGTTCAAGGCGCAGGATGGCCGCTACCAGGCGCGCATGAACGAAGCGTTGCGCGAATACATGCGGCAGCGGCGCAAGGGCGGGTAGAATCATCCTTCGGCACCATGCCGGGGAGGCGTGCCTTTTCCAACGAAGAAGAAAGGGGACAACGATTGACATCCTGCCTGCCACAGCAGATTGGCGGCTCGCGTGGTCGCGCTGGCCGGTAAACACAATACATGAATAACCCGTTCTTCGAGCAACCGATTCTGAATTCTCCGTACGCGTACCCCGCGCGTCACTGGGAGCTTGATTCGACCGGCCAGCCCACTCAGCAGATCACGGAGACCCGCCGCCGCGCGGAATTCATCACGCCGATTCCCAAGCCCAAGAAGCGCAAGGGCGGGGGCGAGCAGCAGCAGATCGTGTTCGACGAAGGGAAGGGACTGTCCACCAAGGACCAGCAATACATTCATACGGCGATCATCAACGGCGTTCGCCAGGAAGTGGACAAGTGGCGCGCGGTGCCGAATCCCAACGATTGGCGCGTCACGCCGGAAACCGCGCGCCTGTTGCAGCACTGGCGACATCACAATTTCAACAGCATCCGCCCGTTCTTCTGTCAGATTGAAGCAGTCGAAACCGCCATCTGGCTGGCGGAGGTCGCGCCGCACGCCGGAAAATCGGGCGAGCGTTTTCTCGACCACCTTACCAACGCCAGTAACGAGGCGAATCCGGAGTTGACGCGGCTCGCCCTGAAGCTCGCCACCGGCGCCGGCAAGACAACCGTGATGGCGATGATCATCGCCTGGCAGACCATCAACGCGGTGCGCCGGCCGCAGAGCAAACGCTTCACCCGCGGCTTTCTCGTCGTGACTCCGGGCCTTACGATCAAGGATCGCCTGCGCGTGCTCCAACCGAACGACCCCGACAGCTACTACGCTGACCGTGAACTCGTTCCAAGCGACCTGCTGGATGAGATCAACAAGGCGAAGATCGTCATCACCAACTTTCACGCCTTCATGTTGCGCGAGCGCATCGAACTTTCCAAGGGTGGACGTTCGCTGCTCCAGGGTCGCGGGGAGGAACTCAAGACCCTCGAAACCGAAGGCCAGATGTTGCAGCGGGTGATGCCCGACCTGATGGGGCTCAAGAACATCCTCGTGCTCAACGACGAATCTCACCATTGCTATCGCGAGAAGCCGGGCGCTGACGACGAGGAAGATCTGAAGGGGGACGACAGGAAGGAGGCCGAGAAAAACAACGAGGCCGCACGCGTCTGGATCTCCGGCCTCGAAGCCGTCAATCGCAAGCTCGGCGTGGCACGCGTGATCGATCTCTCCGCGACGCCGTTTTTCCTGCGCGGCTCAGGTTATGCCGAAGGCACGCTCTTCCCCTGGACCATGAGCGACTTCTCGCTCATGGACGCGATCGAATGCGGCATCGTGAAACTGCCGCGCGT
>JACQOJ010000091.1 GCA_016202605.1 Betaproteobacteria bacterium | reverse complement strand
GGGCAGATAGTCGATTACCGCGTCGAGCATCGCCTGCACGCCCTTGTTCTTGAACGCCGATCCGCACAACATCGGGAAGATCTCGTTATTGATGGTGCGGATACGCAGACCCTTCTTGATTTCGGCTTCCGACAGGTCTCCGCCTTCCAGATTCTTGTTCATCAGCTCTTCGTTGGCCTCGGCGGCGCACTCGACCATCTTCTCGCGCCAGTCCCGGCATTCCTCGAGCATGTCGGCGGGAATGTCGCGCGCCTCGAATTTCATTCCCTGGGTCCCCTCGTCCCAGTAAATGGCCTTCATCCTGACCAGGTCGATCACGCCCAGGAACTTGTCCTCCGCCCCAATCGGAAGCTGGATCGGAATGGGGGTCGCCTTGAGCCGGGTCTTGATCTGATCGTAGACGCGCATGAAATCCGCGCCGGAGCGGTCCATCTTGTTCACGAAAAACAGTCTCGGCACGCGGTACTTGTTACCCTGGCGCCACACCGTCTCGGTCTGCGGCTGGACCCCGCCCACGGCGCACAGCACCGTGCACGCGCCGTCGAGCACTCGCAGGCTTCTTTCGACCTCGATGGTGAAGTCCACGTGGCCCGGGGTATCGATGATGTTGATGCGGTGCTCGGGATAGTTGTTGTCCATCCCTTTCCAGAAGCAAGTCGTCGCGGCCGACGTGATGGTGATGCCGCGCTCCTGCTCCTGTTCCATCCAGTCCATGATCGCGGTACCGTCGTGCACCTCGCCCAACTTATGCGAAACTCCGGTGTAAAAGAGGACGCGCTCGGTGGTCGTGGTCTTGCCGGCATCGATATGGGCCGTGATGCCGATGTTGCGATACCGCTCGATTGGAGTCTTACGTGGCACGTCTAAAAACCCTTAAACCGCCAAGACGCAAGGGACGCCGGGAACATCAGTCCACAGGTCAGGCAGTTCGTCAAATTCGCTAAAGCTTCTCTGTTCAATCTGCCTTGGCGCTCCCGGCGCCTTGGCGGCTCAGTTAGAACCGATAATGGGCGAACGCCTTGTTCGCTTCCGCCATGCGGTGCACTTCCTCGCGCTTCTTCATGGCGCCGCCGCGGCCTTCCGCCGCTTCAGCGAGTTCGCTGGCCAGGCGCGCGCCCATCGATTTCTCGCCCCGCCCCCGCGCCGCATCGCGCAACCAGCGCATCGCCAGCGCCACGCGCCGCATCGGCCGCACCTCGACCGGCACTTGGTAATTCGCTCCGCCCACGCGACGGCTCTTGACTTCGACCATCGGCTTGACGTTGCTCACCGCCTGGTTGAACACCTCGAGCGGGTCTTTCCCGCTCTTCTTCTTGATCTGCTCCAGCGCGCCGTAAATGATGCGCTCCGCAACCGACTTCTTGCCCCGCGTCATGAGGACATTGATGAACTTGGCGACTTCCTGGCTGCCGTATTTCGGATCCGGCAGCACTTCGCGTTTGGGTACTTCTCTGCGACGTGGCATAGCTGAATTCCGTGAATCGCGCGGATAACGGCCGAGCGCTGTACCGAACGCTCATTTGGCCAGCACCGTTAATGCGCCCTTCATCTCCTCTGAAAATTAAGCCGCTTTGGCGCGTTTCGCGCCGTACTTGGAACGTCCCTGTTTCCGGTCTTTCACGCCAGCGGTATCCAGACTGCCGCGCACGACGTGATAGCGGACACCCGGGAGATCCTTGACCCGGCCTCCGCGGATCAGAACCACGGAGTGTTCCTGCAGGTTGTGTCCCTCGCCGCCGATGTAACCGATGACCTCGAAACCGTTGGTCAGGCGCACCTTCGCGACCTTCCGCAGCGCGGAGTTCGGCTTCTTGGGCGTGGTCGTGTAGACGCGCGTGCATACCCCGCGTTTTTGCGGGCTGCCCTCCAGAGCGGGCACCTTGCTCTTGGTGCGAGGCGCCACTCGCGGTTTACGTACCAGTTGGTTAATGGTTGGCATATTTCCTTGATTTCAGGTTGTTTCTTCGATTCCAGTGCGCTCTGCTCGCACTCGTCACGGCATGAATTCCGGATTCCAAAAAAGCGGGGACGGCGTCGCCACCGTCCCTGCCTGTGTTTGTCGTCTCGCGCCGCCGCACCGGTCGAGGGGGCACTCGGCGGCTAAAAAGACTGTAAATTTTATGGGGTTATGCAATTCCTGTCAAGCAACTTGCTCGTGGGTTTCGGCGGCGGCCGGCACCTCAGCCGGCAGCTCCGCGCCCTCGGCCACATCCGCCGCCGTCCCCTGTTTGCGGCGGATGCGATGGTAGGCGAGCCCCGTGCCGGCCGGGATGAGACGGCCCACGATCACGTTTTCCTTGAGGCCACGCAATTCATCGCGCTTGCCCATGATCGCGGCTTCGGTGAGCACGCGGGTGGTCTCCTGGAACGAGGCCGCTGAAATGAACGAGTCGGTCGACAGCGACGCCTTGGTGATACCGAGCAGCATGTACTCATAGCCCGCCGGTCTCTTGCCTTCACTCTCGACGCGCTCGTTTTCCTCAAGCACTTCGGCGCGCTCGAGCTGCTCTCCCGTAATGAAGCGGGTATCACCCGGCTCCACGATCTGCACGCGCCGCAGCATCTGGCGCACGATGACCTCGATGTGCTTGTCGTTGATTTTCACACCCTGCAGACGATAAACGTCCTGGACCTCGTTGCAGATATAGCGCGCGAGCTCCTCCACGCCGAGGAGCCGCAGGATATCGTGCGGATCGGCGGGGCCGTCGACAATCATCTCACCCTTGTTCACCACCTGCCCGTCGTGAGCCATCACGTGTTTGTCCTTCGCGATCAGAAACTCGTGCGCCACGCCGTCGAGATCGGTGATCACCAGGCGCTGTTTGCCCTTCGTGTCCTTCCCGAAGGAAACCGTTCCCGTCACTTCAGCCAGCATCCCCGCATCCTTCGGCGAGCGCGCTTCAAACAACTCCGCCACGCGCGGCAAGCCGCCCGTGATGTCGCGGGTCTTCGAAGTCTCCTGCGGAATACGCGCCAGCACTTCGCCCACGCCCACCTCCTGCCCGTCCCGAACCGTGATGATCGAACCGATCTGAAAAGTAATATTGACCGGCTGGTCGGATCCGGCGATCTTGATCTCGTTGCCGTGTGCGTCGAGGAGCTTCACTTGCGGGCGCAAGCCTTTCGCCTGGATGCTGCCGCGACGCTTGGGATCCACCACCACCAGCGTGGAAAGCCCGGTGACTTCGTCGACCTGCTTCGCCACCGTCACACCTTCCTCGACGTTCTCGAACTTGATGCGGCCGGCATACTCGGTGACGATCGGGCGCGTGTGCGGATCCCAGATCACCAGCATCTGGCCGGCCCTGACGGACTCCCCGTCGCGGGCCATCAACGTCGCGCCGTAGGGCACCTTGTGGCGCTCGCGCTCGCGCCCGTTTTCGTCCTGGATTACCGCTTCCCCGTTGCGCGAGATCGCGACCAGTTCGCCGCGCGTATTGGTCACGTAACGCATGCCCGCACTGTAGCGAACCACGCCGCTCGACTTGCTCTCGATCTGGCTCACGACGGCGGTCCGCGATGCGGCGCCACCGATATGGAAAGTGCGCATCGTAAGCTGAGTGCCCGGCTCGCCGATCGACTGGGCCGCGATGACGCCCACTGCTTCGCCGACATTCACCGGCGTGCCGCGGCCGAGGTCGCGGCCGTAGCACTTGGCGCACAGGCCGTAACGCGTCTCGCAGGTGAGCGGCGTCCTCACCTTGATCTCGTCGATACCGGCGGTCTCGATCGCGTCCACCGCGTCCTCGTCAAGCAGCGTATTGGCGACATGAATGGTCTGTCCGCTTTCCGGATTCACGATGTCGGTCGCGCAAACCCGGCCGAGGATGCGCTCGCGCAGGCTCTCCACAACCTCGCCACCTTCGATCAACGCCTTCATCGAAACACCCTGGCTCGTGCCGCAATCGTCCTCGGTCACCACCAGGTCCTGGGTCACGTCGACAAGCCGCCGGGTAAGATAACCCGAGTTGGCGGTCTTCAAGGCAGTGTCGGCAAGCCCCTTGCGCGCGCCGTGCGTCGAAATGAAGTACTGGAGTACATTCAGTCCTTCACGGAAATTGGCCGTGATCGGCGTCTCGATAATCGAGCCGTCGGGTTTCGCCATCAGGCCCCGCATGCCGGCGAGCTGCCGGATCTGGGCGGCGGAACCCCGCGCGCCGGAATCCGCCATCATGTAAATGGAGTTGAACGATTCCTGCATTACGGCCTGGCCCTTCTTGTCCTTGCGCTCGACCCTCTCGCCTGTCGCCGCGTCCCATTCCTTCACCGGCTCGACCCCGAGCTGATCCATCATCGCCTTGGCGACGAGGTCGCCGGCGCGCCCCCAGATGTCGACCACTTTGTTGTAACGCTCGCCCTGCGTAACGAGACCCGAGGTGTACTGCTTCTCGATCTCCTGCACCTCCTTCTCTGCCTCCGCGATGATCGCGTTCTTCTGCGCGGGCACAAGCATGTCATCGACCGCGATCGACAGCCCGGCGCGGGTCGCCATCGAGAAGCCGTTGTACATCAGCTTGTCGGCAAAAATTACGGTTTCGCGCAGCCCGCACCGGCGGAATGACGCGTTGATGAGCTTCGAGATCTCCTTTTTCTTGAGCGGCTTGTTTATGAGTTCGAAAGGCAGGCCGACCGGCAGTATCTCGGAAAGCAGGGCGCGGCCCATGGTGGTCTCGTAGCGCGTGATCTTCTCGCGCTTTTCACAGTGTTCGTCCACCTCCGTTTCCTTGATCCGCACGAGGATGCGCGCGTTGACCTCGACCTGACCCGTGTCGTACGCGCGCGTGACCTCGGCCACGTTGGCGAAGGCCGAGCCTTCACCGCGGGCGCCGACCTTCTCGCGGGTAATGTAATAGAGGCCGAGCACGATGTCCTGCGACGGAACGATGATCGGCTCGCCGTTCGCCGGCGACAGAACGTTGTTCGAGGAAAGCATAAGCGTACGCGCCTCCATCTGCGCTTCCAGCGACAGCGGCACGTGCACCGCCATCTGGTCGCCGTCGAAGTCCGCATTGAATGCCGCGCACACGAGCGGATGAAGCTGGATCGCCTTGCCTTCGATCAATACCGGCTCGAACGCCTGAATGCCGAGACGGTGCAGCGTCGGCGCCCGGTTCAGCATCACCGGATGCTCGCGAATCACTTCTTCCAGGATGTCCCACACGATCGGTTCTTCCCCCTCGACCATGCGCTTGGCCGCCTTGATCGTGGTGGCAAGCCCCATGAGCTCGAGCTTGTTGAAGATGAAAGGCTTGAAGAGCTCCAGCGCCATCTTCTTCGGCAGGCCGCACTGGTGGAGCTTCAGCTGCGGGCCGACCACGATTACCG
>JACQOJ010000094.1 GCA_016202605.1 Betaproteobacteria bacterium | reverse complement strand
TGACGGTCTACACACGCAGGTTGACATTGGTATCGAGGAGGGCTTGAAGCACGAGAGCAGCATTCACTGCGACGAACTCATGAGTCTTTCCAAGAGTTCCCTTACGAGCTTCATCGGGTCTCTGTCGCCGGCCAAGCAAGCATTGCTGGATCGTGCTTTGGCGTTTGCGCTGGGTCTCACGAGCGATATGTTTCCTGAGGGTGCCTAACCGCGCAATCGACAGCGACACTTCGAAAGCGCACTTCCGTGCGCTCACTCATGCGCGTCATTGCGGACGTTGGCCCCTCGAAGCAGTTCCAGTAGAATTATCGAGTGCCATCACCTTCCATTACTCGGATCCGAAATCTTGTTCGCACGCTGAGATACGCCGTATCGCTCCATGCCGCGGAGGAAATGGAAGATGATGACCTCACGGTCGTCGACCTTGAAAACATCATTCTCACGGGCCATATCGTTGGACGCCAGAAGGACCAGGAAACCAATGAAACGAAAATCGTCATTCGCGGCCGCGCCCTCAACGGCCGCCAAGCCGAGGCCGTCGTCAAGATCGGCCTATCAGGCATCCTCTACGTTATCACCGTCCATCTTGTCTAAACGACGGTGCGCCTCTTGTGGCCGAGCAGGGCCACAGCTGCGGCGGGTCACGCGAAGCTTCGGAAGTGGTAAGACGCTTCTCGTTATCGAAGGGATTCCGATGTGGTCTTGCCCTCGGTGTGGGGAATCTTATTTCACTGCCGAGACAATGCACGAAATCGAGCGAATTAAGACGCTTCGAAAATCGGTGGCCGAGAAGCGTCCGGTGGCAGTGGCCGCGTACGAAATAGAAGGCGCCTGACTTCGAGATCGAGCCAGACGCTATGCCGGCGTAGTCGCCGGCGCGCTGCTCATTGCGGACGTTGATATGTGGCACGAGAACGGAAAACAAAATGAACCACAAACGGAAACGTCCTAAACAACTCCGGGCGGGATGTCTTCTGTGGCCAGGTGTTCGTTGGTAGGTTATTCGTCGCGGCCGTAGTGTATGCGCCGATAGGGGAGCGTCACGACACTGCGGGAAATCCGCGCGTCGATCATCATCGGGCCGGGATTCGCGACCCACTCCGCGGCGGCGGCGCGCACCTCTTCCGCACTGCGCGCGAGCCTGCCTCTCCTGCCGAAGGCCTTCGCCACCGCATGCTATCAACGGCAATCAGCGGACGGCTTTGAAAGTATCGGATGACATGTCAGGTTCGTATTGCGCAGCACGTAGGGGTGGATGGTTGCAGAGCAGGCTGGTTGGCCGTTACGCGTGATGGCACTGTGAGGAAATTGCCTGACCGCCGGAAGGCGGCTGATTCCGGGTAGACCGTTGAGAAAACTGCTGCGAGACGACCGGTGGCACCTCCTGCGGCTCTTCGCGGCCGTTGCGGTCTTCTCGCTGGCGGCCACATCCTGTACGTCCCCCGGAATACCGGCACGAGGGCAGGTTGCCGGCTAGGAGGTCAACACGACGGTCGACGCCGAAATCGCCAGGTATTATCTCGAGGAATGCCTGACCGGCCCGCGCGTCCGGGCGTGCGACAACCGATCCGTGCGCGAGGCGCTGGAGAGTGGAGCTTTCGGGTCAGAGTCACTTTTCGAAACCAGGAAATCTGACTCCAGCCGTGTGGTTTGTGCCGAGCGTCTTGGGCGAGATGAAGTGCGGGTCGGCGTTGGCGGCGTGGTTCTTAAACTGTGCCGGTCGGTGCTCAGCATCTCCAACGCGGCGCGGGGCTGACTCGCTTGACGCTAATCAGTACAGGCTGTACAGTTGGCGCATGCCTCGACCGATCCGCAAAGGTGTTGAAGACGCCCGCAACCGATTGCCCGCTCTGCTGGCTGAAGCCGAAAGGGGGCGCGCGACCATCATTACGCGCCACGGCCGGTCGATCGCCGCGATCGTCCCGGTCGAACACGCGGCCGGTGGGCAGCGGCAGAAGTCGCTTGCGGGATTGGCGGGATCGGGCAAAGGCCTGTGGGGCAGGAACAGCGCGAAGACCCTGCGCCGGCTGCGCGACGAGTGGCGGCGCTAGACCTTTCGACACTCCCGCAGGGTGCACTGGTGCTGGTCGATGCGGCGCCCATCATCTACATTCTGGAAGCGCACCCCAGGTTCGCGCGGCGCTTTCAGCCGCTGTTCGACCGCCAAGCGGCCGGAGACATCCTTTTTGCGGTGACAACCACGACGATCGCCGAGGTCCTGACAGGACCTTTAAGCGCCGGCGAGGAGGCGCTCGTCAAGCGCTATCGCGCAGTGATGGAATCGTGGCAGGTGGTCAATCTGACGGCGGACATTGCCGAAAGCGCGGCGCGGTTTCGTGCGACCTTGAAACTCAAGCTTCCGGATGCGATTCAGGTGGCGAGCGCGATCGCCATCAACGCCGATGCCTTGGTGACGCATGACCGGGACTTTTCGAAAATCAAAGCCTTGACCGTGCTCAGCTAAGACCGTCGACCAGAGCACCGAAAGGGTGACCATGAGCAACGCGAAAACAATCCGGGTGAAGGTCAAGCCGAACGCCCGCGTCAGCTCGCTCGAACCGTCGGGTGAAGCGGGGCTGTGGCAGGCGAAGTTGAAATCGCCGCCGGTCGATGGCAAAGCGAATGCGGAGCTGATCGCCCTGGTCGCGGAACGCTTCGGGTGCCCGAAGTCCGCGGTCTCGATCAAGAGCGGGGCATCCGGGCGGATGAAGCTGGTTCAGATCAAAAGAGTCTGAATTCTGACACCGTCGCGGCATGACCCACCCTATGGATTCCCGCTTGCGCGGGAACGACATCTTGAGATGGTTTTCAGGCAGGTCTCCGCGGTAAAGTCGCTGCGCGGGTAAGAGCGGAGACGTGACAGACGTTCGCCGGCCACGACCACTGCTTGCCCGGTGTTCATTACCGTGGGGATGTGTTGCCATCATGACGCTCGCGAAATCCAAACTGACAGCACAGGGACAGGTCTCAGTGCCTGCCGCGGTGCGGCGCAAGCTGGGTGTCGGTCCTGGTTCCGTGCTGGAATGGGCTGAAGAAGGCGGGAACGTAGTCGTTCGCCGGATGCGCCGCTACACCTCGGAAGAAGAACATCGGGCGTTGTTCCCCGAGGCGCCTGCGCGCCGCACGCTCGCCGAACTGAAGGAAGGGATACGGCGTCACGTGAGGCGGCGCCATGCGCGCGGTTGACACGAATGTCCTCGTCCGATTGGTGACGCGGGATGAAGCTCGGCAGGTCGCGGCGGCGGAGGCTTTCGTCGGCCCGGGAGCCTGGGTGTCTCACGTGGTGCTGGTAGATTCCCGCCCCCCCCGATTAAAGCATTCGAGGGCAAGCTTCGCGGGAAAGGCATTTTTTTGAGACCGCGACAAGTGCGTCTCGTCCCGCCGATAATGTCGAGCTTTAGCGGATAGTCATGTTGCTCGCGCTAAAGATCGGGGTGTTTTACGGGGCGCCACTCGTTGCGCTGGTGCTGGCCATCGCATATTTTGTGGTGCTGTTGGTGCGTGTCCGCCGCGGTGCAATCGGCCGTAAGAAAGCGGCTGTGCGTTATTCGAGCACGCTTCTCCTTGCTCCCGCGACGCTCATCGTGGTCTGGGGCACGGCGGAACTGACGGGATATTTCGCCGTGCCTTCGGGCCAATACGTGTGGAACGCGAGCGCGGCGATGGACTCCTTGATCAGCCTGCTTCCCATCGCGGCGTACGTGGGGATACCGATTGCAGTGCTGGTGCTCGCGTTTTGGTCGGCACTCGCCTTTTCGAAGGCGGCGTGACCGGAACAGGGGGTTCCCTGCCCGCTGGTGGCGAGGTGAGTGGATTTGCCACCGTCTATTCCGGGAAGCGCCCGAAGTCGCGATCGCCTGACCGCCGGAAGGCGGCTGATTCCGGGTAGACCGTTGAGAAAACTGCTGCGAGACGACCGGTGGCACCTCCTGCGGCTCTTCGTAGCCGTGGCGGTCTTCTCTCTGACGGCCACATCCTGCACGCACCCCCGAATTCAGGCACGAGGACAAGTTGCCGGCCAGGACGTCAATACGACAGTCGATGCTGAAATCGCCAGGTATTACCTCGAAGAATGCCTGACCGGCCCGGGTGTCCGGGCGTGCGACGACCGGTTCACGCGTGAGGCGCTGGAGAGGGCGGATGCGCTTCCGCTGTCGAATGCGGTCTTGCATGATTTGACCAGGAAATTTTCCACGGACTTCGCCACGCTCTACTTTGTCGAGCGCGTTCACCGTGAGCGCTTCAACCGCCGGCTCCAGGAGGCGTTCCGAGCGGAACTCGCGTTTTTACGGGCAAATGCGAGCCGACAATCCCTCGTCCTTCCGAAAGCGTATCAAGAGTACCTGTTCGTGTTCGTTCCGGGTTATGCCTACAGGAAGGACACGACCACCGGTGCCGATTTCGCCCGCCAGCGGCGATTGCTGGATCGAGCCGGAGGGCGCACAGTCCTGATTCAGACCGAGGAGCTCGGGACGGTTGAAGAGAATGCCGGAATCGTGGCGCGGGAGATCGTTCGCCTCACGCGGCTGAACCGGCCCATCGTGCTGGTGAGCACCAGCAAGGCAGGCCCCGAGGTCGCGCTGGCACTCGGCCGCGAGCTAGGAGCGGCGCGATCCAAGGCCGTGCGCGCGTGGATCAGTATCGGCGGTCTTTTGCGCGGGAGTCCGTACGCCGACCGGATGTTGTCGTGGCCCATGAATTGGGTGGCCTGGCTCGTGTTGCGCGCCCAAGGACTCAAACCCGACGTGATCCGGGATCTGAGCACGCCTGAAAGGCGCCCGGTATTTGAGCGTCTGGTTTTCCCCGAGCACGTTCTCATGATCCAGTACGTCGGCGTCCCGCTCTCGGGCCATATCAATAAGGACGTTCGCAGTCGTTATGACGCCCTGGGAAAAATCGGCCCGAACGACGGGCTCACATTGCTCGCGGACGAGATTATTCCCGCGGGCGGCGTTATCACGGACATCGGACTCGATCATTTCTATCGCGATCCCGAGATCGACCTCAAGGCAATCGCACTGGCGGCCCTAGTGCTCAAGGAGCTTCACCGTGGCGAGTTGCAGAAACAGGCCAACAGTTTGGTGAGTCCGTCGCCTGACCCGGCAACAACATCAAGAGAGTTGCCGAATTCGCGGCTGTCAATACACCAGGAAAAAGTGAACACACATCGAGCTTTTCGCGTTTTTGGGTCGACACGGCTAAGATAGTGCATGGCCTTCGTCCAGACGCCGCCTGATCTGGGTAACCAGTACCTGGAAGACCGCGTGCTGCGCTCGTATCTCGCGCGCACGCTCCCTCCTGATGTGTTGTCCGGGATCGAGCCCGCGTTGCTCGCCATGGGCGAGCTTGCCGGCAACGAGCTCTACCGCATGCAGCTCGCCGACCGCGCGAACGAGCCGGTGCTCACCCAGTGGGACGCGTGGGGCAACCGGATCGACCGCATCGAGGTCTCGCCGCTGTGGCGCGTAGCCGAGCGCATCGCCGCCGACCAAGGGCTGGTCGCGATTCCGCATGAGGGCGGGCACGGCGCGTTCTCGCGGGTGCATCAGTTCGCGCTCGTCTATCTTTTCACGCCGTCTTCCGACCTCTATGTCTGTCCGCTCGCGATGAGCGACGGCGCCGCGTGTGCACTGCGGGCATCCGGGAACGAGGCGCTGATCCAGCGCGCGCTGCCGCATCTCACCGCGCGGGATCCAGGCGAATTCTGGACCAGCGGCCAGTGGATGACGGAGGCGGCCGGAGGTTCGGATGTGGGGCTCTCGGAGACGATCGCGCGCGAGGAAAACGGGCAGTGGCGGCTCTACGGCCACAAGTGGTTCACGTCGGCCGCCGCGTCCCAGATGGCGCTCACGCTGGCGCGCCCCGCGGGCAATCCGCCGGGAGGCAAGGGACTCGCATTGTTCTATCTCGAGACGCGCAATGCACGCGGCGGCCCCAACCGGATCGTCGTAAACCGCCTGAAGGACAAGCTCGGCACGCGCAAGGTGCCTACGGCGGAACTCGTTCTCGACGGCACGCCGGGCGAGCTGGTCCACGGCACCACCGATGGCGTCCGCAATATCGCGCCCGTGCTCAACATCACGCGCACCTGGAACAGCGTGAGCGCGGTCGCGCTCATGCGCAGGGGCATCGCGCTCGCGCGCGATTTCGCCCGCAAGCGCGTGGCGTTCGGCGCGCCGCTCGCGCAAAATCCGCTGCACATCGACACGCTCGCCACGCTGCAGGCCGAATTCGAAGGCGCCCTGCATCTCACTTTTTTCGTGGTCGAGTTGCTGGGGCGCGCCGAAGCGCAGCGGATGAGCGCGCAACAGGCGGAACTGCTGCGGTTGTTGACACCGGTGGCGAAGCTCACCACCGGCAAGCAGGTCGTCGCCGTTCTGTCCGAGGTCATCGAAGCGTTTGGCGGCGCGGGCTATGTGGAGGACACGGGGCTGCCCGTGCTGCTGCGCGACGCGCACGTGCTGCCGATCTGGGAAGGCACGACCAACGTGCTGTCGCTGGACGTGCTGCGCGCCCTGCAAACGATGGAGGGGCTGGGCACGCTCAAGCGCGAACTGGGCTTCCTGCATCAGGGTCTGCGGGAACCCGACCTGTTGAGGATATCGGCACGTATCGAACAGACTGTGGGGCAGGCGGAGGCATGGTTCCTGCAAGGCCCATCGAGTGGGGAATCCGGGATCGAGGCCGGCGCGCGGCGTTTCGCGCTGACACTCGGGCGCTCGCTCGAGCTCACGCTGCTGGCGCGCCACGCGCAATGGTCCCTCGACCACGAGCAAGACCGCCGGGCGCTGGCTGCAGCGCGGCGCTTTGCGAGCCACGGCGTCAACCTGCTGGGCGACATGGACGCGGAGGATGCACGCCTGCTCGCCCGCGACGAACCCTGAAATTCTATTTATGATGAAAAGCACGATGATGCAGTTTCCGCTGACGCTCGTTCATGTCCTGGAGCGCGCGGAGAAGCTGTTCGGCAGGTCCGAGATCGTCTCGCGGCTTCCCGACCGGGGCCTGCACCGCTACAGCTACGCGGAATTCTGCCGGCGCGCGCGGGCGCTGGGAGGGGCGCTGCAGTCGCTGGGACTCGAGCGCGGGGATCGCGTGGCGACGCTCATGTGGAACCATTACGCGCACCTCGAGGCGTACTTCGCGGTCCCGTGCGCAGGCGGCGTGCTGCACACTCTCAATCTGCGGCTGCATCCCGACGACATCGCCTACATCGTCGGCCACGCCCGTGACCGCTTTCTCATCGTGGACGATGTCCTGTTGCCTCTTTTCGAAAAATTTCGCGCCACGGTCGGGATCGAAAAGGTGATTGTCGTTCCTCTTTCCGGATCCCCCGTTCCCGGGCAGCACGAAGATTACGAAGCGCTGATCGCGCGATCGGAACGGTTGAGCATGCCCGCGATACACGAGGAGGATGCCGCAGGCATGTGCTACACGTCGGGCACGACCGGACGACCGAAGGGCGTGATCTATTCTCATCGGTCGATCGTGCTGCATTCGCTTGCCACGGCCACGGTGGACTATCTTGGTCTGGGCAACGGCGACGCGGTGTGTCCCGTGGTCCCGATGTTTCACGTGAACGCCTGGGGCATTCCGTTTACCGCGGTGATGATGGGCGCGAAACTGGTGTTTCCGGGACCGCACCTCGACGCCCCGAGCCTGCTCGATCTTTTTCAGGGCGAGCGCATGACGCTCACGGCCGGCGTGCCGACGATATGGATGGCGATCCTCCAGGCGCTCGAATCCGAACCGGGTCGCTGGCGGCTCGAGCGCGGGCTGCGCATGGTGGTGGGAGGCGCGGCCGCTGCGGAGAGCATGATTCGCGCTTTCGACAAGTTCGGCCTGCGCGTGATTCACGGCTGGGGCATGACCGAAACTTCGCCCGTCGGCACGGTGAACTTCGTCAAGCGCGAAACGGTCGCACTGTCCGGTGATGAACGGTATGCCGCGCGGGCGAAGCAAGGCATTCCGCTGCCGTTTTTCGAAGTGCGGGCGATGAGTGCCGGGGACGAAGCGCCCTGGGACGGCAGCACCATGGGTGAACTGCAGGTGCGCGGACCATGGGTCGCGGCGGCCTATCACGAGCTGGCGGCGGAAGCGGACAAGTGGACCGCGGATGGCTGGTTCCGCACCGGCGATATCGTCACCATCGATCCCTGCGGATACGTCAAGATCACCGACCGCATGAAGGACCTCGTCAAATCCGGGGGCGAATGGATCAGCTCGGTCGATCTCGAAGGCGCGCTGGCGGGACATCCCAAGGTCGCCGAGGCGGCGGTTGTCGCCGTCCCGCACACTCACTGGGGCGAGCGGCCGCTTGCCATCGTGGTGCTGGAGAATGGTGAGTCTGCGACCGCCGAAGAGCTGCGCGACTTTCTCGCGCCGCGGTTCGCGAAGTTCTGGCTGCCGGAAAACTTTGTTTTTGTGGGCGAGATTCCCCGGACCTCGACGGGCAAGGTGATGAAGGCTAAACTGCGCGAACAGTTCAAGGACTGGAAAAAGCTGGAGTAAAGCAGGTTGTCGTGCCCGCGGAGCCTGCCCCCGAGTGTTGTAGTCGGGGGGCGGGAATCTAACCCGGGCTATGCTGAAATTGGATTTCCGATTGCCCGGGAATGACAGTGAGGGATGCTTTGCGGTCGGCTTCAAGCCGACGTCTATTAAACCCCTCGGCGTACCGCCGAGGGTTGTATGGTTGCCGGAACCGGAGAGTGAGATGAGCGAGAAGAACGTCACCATAGACATCGTATCCGACGTGGTCTGACCCTGGTGCTACATCGGCAAGCGCCGCCTCGCCACCGCACTGCAGATGTACCGCGAGCGCTTTCCCGATGCCGCCGAGCCGGCCGTGCGCTGGCTGCCGTTTCAACTGAATCCCGATGTGGCGGAGACGGGGATGTCGCGCGCCGAATACGTGATGCGCAAGTTCGGAGAGCGCGGCGGCGCGAACTATGCGCGGGTCGCGGCGGTGGGCGCCACCGTCGGCATACCCTTCGCCTTCGACAAGATCCAGGTGCAGCCCAACACGACTAACGCACACCGGTTGATGCACTACGGCGGGCAGCGCGGCGCGCAGGACGAGGTGGCCGAAGAACTGTTCCGCGCCTATTTCGTGGAGGGCGCGAATCTCACGGACCGGGACACGCTCGCCGACATCGGAGCGCGCGCGGGCCTGGAACGGGAAGCAGCGCTGGGCTATCTTGCGAGCGAGACCGACTGCGACCTGATCCGGTCGGCGGATATCGAGGCGCGCAACGCGGGGATAGGCGGCGTGCCGTTTTTCATATTCAACCGCAAGGTTGGGGTTTCCGGGGCACAGGAGGCGGAAACCCTGCTCGATGCGCTGTTGCAGGCGATCGAGGACTGAATCTCGACGGCAGAATGATGCGCAAGTCCACGAGGAAAAAACGCTGGTCGGCCTTGCGCTGGCTGGCGATCGGAGCGATTGCGGCCGTGGCCGCTGCCGTGACCGCTGCGTGGCACGCGCAGCAGCTGGCGGAAGTCCCGCCGCAGCAGGCGGCGATGACGGGGCGGGCGGTGTCCTACGAGAAAGCGCCGGCAAAGGCGAAACCATCGCGCACGGTCCGCGAGCGACCGGGACGGGACCGCGGGCCGCGTCCCGGAGAGTCGCGCTGAGACTGCCCGTATAGAGCCTTCGCCCGCGCTGCTATCCTTGCAGGAATTCCCGCACGACCTCGATCTGATCCGGCGCCATCAGCATCGGTGCGTGTCCGATCCCGGAGAATTCAACGAGCCGCGGTTTCGGGCCGCGCTGAGTCATCGCGAGGGCGTTGTCCCTGAGCAGCAGGTCGGATGCGGCGCCGCGCAGCAGCAGCGTCGGACAGTGGATGGCGTCCCAGAAGCCCCACAAATCGACATCCGCCAGCGGCCGGTTCTGAAAGGGTCTGCCGATTCCCGGGTCGTAGCAGAAGCCCCATGACCCGTCGGCATGCTGTTTTGTCGCATGCACGGTCAGGTGACGCCATTGATCGTCGGTAAGCGGTCCGAACGGCGCCGATACCATCCGCACATACGCTTCGATCTCGTCGTGGGTTCCGAATCGCGGGTCCTTGCCGACGTAAGCCGCGATGCGCTCGAGCGCCGTTTTGGGCACGACCGTGCCCACATCGTTCAGGATCAGCTTCGCGATCGGCGACTGCGGACGCGAAACGAGCAGCATGCCGATGACGCCGCCCATCGAAGTCCCGACCCAGTAGAGGGTCTTCTCCCCCGGACCGGCGGTTACCCGCGCGATGAGCACTGTCATATCTGCCATGTATTGCGGATAGTCGTAATCCTCCTTGGCGCGGAGCCAGTCGCTCTTCCCGCGGCCGGCGACATCCGGACAGATGACCCGGAAATCGCGTTCCAGCGCCCGGGCAAGGAAATCGAAGTCACGCCCGTTGCGGGTGAGCCCGTGCACGCAGATCACGATCCTGCTGTTGGCAGGATCGCCCCATTCGGTGTAGTGCATGCGATGAAAGCCCCCGGAACCCAGGCAGGACACGATGTCGCTTTTCATGAGCGAGGTATTCGCGCGTCAATGTCACGCCACAGTTTACCGGCTTTGAAGACGGGCGGCACCGCCACGACCCGGACCGCACAACCCGATGCGTTGCGGATTACAGCAGGATGAGACCCGCGCCGCCGGCGGCGAAGAATACGACGAGATGCACCCGGCTGCGGAAGGCGAAACGGCGCCCGAGCTTCTCGGGAAACTCGTTGGCGAGCAGGAACAGTCTCCCGTCGCGCGGCTTGCGCATGAGGTGCACGCCTTCCACCGCCGCCGCGCGGCCGTGCGCGTGGCGCCGGCGCACTTCGTGCTGCGCCTCCAGGCGCGCGCGCTCCCACTCCTGCATGTCGATCTCGCCGTCGCGATTCGTGTCGAAGCGGTGCAGAAGCTGTTCGCGGTCCCTTTTCCAATCGGCGAGGAGGTCTCCCACGTCGGCGCGCTCGTCATGCCCGGTTACCGCGCCGCTGGTGGTGGTGAATTCCCCGATCGCATAGAGCGCGCCCTTGGGCAGCAGTAGCCATTCGGTTGTCCGGTAGTCGCCCTGCGTCCACGTCTCCTTGCGGTCGGTCATTACTTCCGCGCCTTCGGGAGAGATCACGCATTGGCCGGTCTCGTCCACCAGCAGGAAGTGGTCGTGGCTTTCGCCGCTGTCCACGTATTCCCACTTGTCGTTGGACGTCCGGCGTTCGATGTAATAACGGTACCAGCAGCAGGAGAGCCCGCTGCGCGTGCTGACCAGGGATGCCCCCGGGAGCAGCCCGGATCTCCCGAAGAGCTCGACATAACCCTGCGCGGCCGAGGCCACCCTGGAGGTGGGCAGATCATGTATGTGGCGGTAGCGCCGGTAGCTCGCGATCCAGGCGAAGAAGCTGACGCTCGCCATCGCGAGCAACGCGTAGGGCCATGCCGCAGGATCCTCCACCTGTGCTGCCACCGCGATGATCAGGAAATGGACGCCACCGGTCAGCCATTCCGATGGAAAAAATCGATAGCGCGACATGGCGCGGCTGCCGGAAGCGGCGGCACGCCGCTAGGAGCTGAAAAGCCTTCTGACGTCGACGTCGGCTTTTTCTTCCGCCTGGAACTCGAGCAACTGCGCGGGCTTGAAGTTGAACATGCCGGCCACGATCGAATCGGGAAATTGCTCGATTCTCACGTTGTTGACATTGACGGACTCGTTGTAGAACTCGCGGCGATCGGCGATCGCGTTTTCCAGACCGGAGATGCGTCCCTGCAGCTGCTGGAAGGTCTGGTTGGTCTTGAGGTCGGGATAGGCTTCCGCGACCGCGAACAGGTTGCCGAGCGAAGCGCGCAGCGTGCCCTCCGCCTGGCCCAGCGCCCCGATATTCTGCGTCTCGCGCGCGGCGAACACCCTGGAGCGCGCTTCCATCACCTTCTCCAGCGTTTCCTGCTCGAACTTCATGTACTGCTTGCAGGTCTCGACCAGCTTGGGCAGCTCGTCGTGACGCTGCTTGAGGAGCACGTCGATATTGGCCCAGGCTTTCGAGACGTTGTGTTTGATCTGGACCAGGTTGTTGTACATCATCACGAAGTAGATGACGATGACGAGCAGCACGCCGAGCACGATGATGGCGCCGATACCCATGGTTTCCTCCCCAGGAGTGCGATGACCGTACGGTCGATTCTATACCAGCGGCATCAAGCCGCCTATGGCGCGGCAGCAGAGGGGAGAGAGATCGCCTCCCGACGTAGAGGTTTTCCGTGACGATCACGGTCACGGCTTCGGTCTGGTGATTGCGCAGTTTCACCTCGATCTCCTCGCTCATGGTCTTGCGCGAAGTGTCGATCGAAAAGTTGATCTGGCGCCGCTCGCCGACCACGTCGAGCGCGGAGCCGGGCTCGACCAGCACTTTTTCGTTTTTCGGCGTGTGGTCGATCCTGTCTTCGCCGATGAACTCGAGCGCGTGGTCCGCGCTGTCCATCTTGTTGACCCGGATGCGCCCGGAAGGAAGGGGCATGCCCATGAGCTAACGGTGGTCGGATCGATCAGCGCTGCCACGTCCGTGAACCGCACGATGTTGCGGCCGCAATTCAATGCGAGTTCGCGCTGGTTCTTTCGTTGGCGGGAGCGTGGCGGCCTGCGCGGAGGCGACCCCGCAGCGCCGGTGGCGCGGTTGAATACACATCGCGTGCCGGAAGTCAGCAAGTGGCAGGATCGCGGGCAGAGTTGACCTCCGCGCGGTAATAGAGCCCGAGTGGCTCATGGTGCGTCGCAAAAGCCGGTTGATTCTAACGGGATAAATGGGTAGCCTAGGGCTGTTGCGATTCACCCTGTTGTCGCCAAATTCCATATCCCGGAGAATGCTCATGGATGCCCAAACCGTAGTAACCAGGGAGAAACTCACGCAAGACCTGAAGGTCGTCGTCGCCGACGCCGAAGAGCTCCTGCGCGCAACGGCAAACCAGGCGGGCGAGAAGGTTGCGGTCGCGCGGGAGAAGATCCAGGAAAGCCTGCGGCGCGCCAAGATCAAGCTCGCTGAAGCCGAGGGCGTCGTGGCCGACAAGACGAAGGAGGCGGCGCGCGCGACCGATGAATACGTGCATGAAAACCCGTGGAAGGCCGTGGGCATCGCCGCCGGTGTCGGACTCATCATCGGCCTGCTGATCGGGCGTCGCTGACCGTTTCCCGGAACGTGGTGGACGAAGACTCAAGGTCCGACCCGGCGCAATCGGGCGGGCTGATTCAGTCGGTGCGCAGGCTCGCGGCGACGCTGGTTGCGGCGATCCAGACGCGGCTGGAGCTGCTCGCCACTGAAATCGAGGAGGAACGGGCGTGCATCCTGCAGTTGCTGCTATGGGGTTGCGTCGCCCTGTTTTTTCTCGGCCTCGGCGTGGTCATGCTTACTTTCTTCGTCGTGCTGTTGTTCTGGGGTACCGACCGCCTGCTCGTTACCTTTCTCCTCGCGGCCGCCTATCTCGCGGCCGGCGTGGCGGTTGCCGTTCTGGTTCGCAACAAGGTGCGCTCCAGGGGCAAACTCTTCTCCGCCAGCCTGGCGGAGCTCTCGAAGGATCGGGAGCAGCTCACTTCCAATGAAAAATGAGCATTCCGACGGCTATTGAATTTGCCAGGCGCAAGGAACGGCTGATCGCGCGCGCGGCACGGCAACGCCTGGTGATCGGGGACGCGGTCGGGCACTGGAGGAAGCCAATCGCCGTAATCGACCGTGGAATCGCTTTCGCACGATTCCTGAGGTCCCATCCGCTGCTCGTGGCCGCGGGAATTGCCGTGGCAGCAGCGCTTGGCCGCGGCAGGTTCATGCGCTGGGCCGGCCGCGGATTATTTGTCTGGCGTGCCTGGCGTTCGCTTGAACGCTGGGCGGACAGATTCGGCGTGCAGGGCAGGGCTAGCGATAAAATGCCGGCGCATGCGACATACCGGAAGGCGGCAAGATGAACGGTCGCACCGGCGCTGCATTGAAGTCGCTCCGCGAATTGACGGCACGGGAAAAACAGTCGCTGATCCGCGAATTGCAGCAGGTGCAGGGTCTCTTGCCGCTGCTCATGAAGCCGCGCAACAAAGAGCATTGGACGCCCGAGGATCGCGTGCAGCTCGCGTCCCATCTGAAGCGGTTGTCGAAGATAAGCCCTTACCTCGCGGTGCTGGTGATGCCGGGCGGATTCGTCATGCTGCCCGCACTGGCATGGTGGCTGGATCGCCGCCGTAATCGCAGAGGCGCAGGCCAACTCCCCCGGGTTTGAGCCCGGCACGCGCGTCCGGCTCTTGGTAGAATTACCGCCGCGAATCGACCCTCCCTAATTACTGGAGCGTTTCCATGGCTGACCGGAATCTCGGTGCACACAACATCTACGATCTGCGCGCGATGGCGCTCAAGCGCCTGCCGAAAGGACTTTTCGAATTCGTCGACCGCGGTACCGAGGACGAAGTCTCGTTGCGCAACAACCGCGAAGTGTTCGAGCGCATCCGTTTGAAGCCGCGCACGCTTGTCGATGTGTCGAAGCGCAGTCAGGAGATCACGCTCTTCGGCGTGAAGCACAAGATGCCGCTGGTGATCGCGCCGACCGGCGTGGCGGGGCTCCTGTGGCATGAAGGCGAGATCGCGCTTGCCCGCGCGGCGGCCGAGGCCGGCGTTCCTTTCACGCTGGCGACCGGGTCGATGACCGGAATGGAGAAGGTGGCCGAGCAGGCCGGCGGCGAGCTGTGGTTCCAGCTCTACATGTGGCCCGATCGCAAGCTTTCGCACCAGCTGGTCGAGCGCGCGAAGGCGGCGGGGTTCAAGGCGCTGGTGGTGACGGTGGACGGCGTGGTTTCCGGAAACCGCGAATACAACCTGCGGAACGGCTTCACCATCCCGTTCAGTTTCACGCGGCGCAACGTGACGGACGTGCTGATGCATCCGGGCTGGATGCTGAACGTGCTGGCGAAATACGTCTTTACCACCGGCATGCCGCGCTACGAAAACTATCCCTCCGAGATCAAGTTCAAGGTGACGGCGCGCCCGATGGGACGTTCGCAGATGCGCAACGACTCGCTCAACTGGGACGATCTGCGCGATTTGCGCAGGATGTGGCCGGGCAAGCTGCTGGTCAAGGGCATCCTGCACCCGCAGGATGCGATCCTCGCCGCCGAGTGCGGCGCCGACGGCGTGATCGTTTCGAACCACGGCGGGCGCAATCTCGACGGTGCCATATCACCGATCGAGGCGTTGCCCGAAGTCGTGGATGCCGTGGCCAAGCGCATTACGGTACTCGTCGACAGCGGATTTCGCCGCGGCTCGGATGTCGTCAAGGCGCTGGCGCTGGGTGCCCATGCGGTGCAGGTCGGGCGCGCGACGCTCTACGGCATCGCCGCCGGCGGACAGGCCGGCGCTGCGCGCGCGCTTGCGATATTCCGCGACGAGATCGACCGCGTGCTGGGGCTGCTCGGTTGCCGCTCGGTGGCGGAACTGGGACCGGAGTATCTGCATATCGTGGATTCGGCCCTGCGCGCTCCCGGGCCCAAGCCCGGCTTGAAGTTGCTCGATTCGACCCGGGCCGTCGCGGAGGCGTAGCGCTTGCTGGCGTACTGGCTGCTCGGGCTCGCGCCCGTTGTCGCCGTCGCTTATATCGTCTGGGCTTACCGGAAGAAGATCGCGACACGGGCGGCTGTCAGCAACGAGCGCTTCGAGCGCATGTTCGGGACGCAGCCGCAGCGCGCGCCGGCGCCCGCTTCGGCCGCCGTTCCGTCCGCTTCGCAAGGCCGGATGTTTTCCCGGAAAGAACGCCTGGTGAGCGAGAACCATGGCCGACTCCTCTCCACTCTGCGGTCCGCGATGCCCGAACATGAGGTCTTCGCGCACGTCAGCCTCGCGGCCCTCGTCGACCTGTCGCCACACCTCCAGGGCAGGGAACGCGAGCAGCGTCAGCGCGCCCTGACGCAATATGGTGTCGACTGCGTGATCTGCGACGGGGATATGCGCATTGTCGCTGCGGTCGACCTCGATGCGGGGAACGGCGCCGGGGCCCGCTTCAAGTCGGAGTGCCTGAAAGCCGCAGGCATTTCCTATTTGCGCGTGAATCCGGCCGAAATGCCTCGTGATGACACGCTGCGCGCGCTGCTCGGCGCAACTTTCGGGCGCTGACTGACAGCGCGGTGCCCGGACCTGCCGTATCGGCGTAACGCAAGCGTCGGGCAAGCTCGCTGCTTTGGAATTCCCCGTTGTTGCACGAAGGAGAGACAGCGTGATCACTTTCAGAATCGGCCTGATGCTCGCCTTGTTTTCCTGGGCGGCGCTGGCGTCGGCGAAGACCCCCGAGCAGATCTTCCAGCAGGCCTCGAAAAGCGTCGTCGTCATTAACGTCCTCGACCAGGAGGACAGTTCCGTCAATCAGGGCGGCGGCGTGGTGGTGGGCAGGGAAGCCGTGGTGACCAACTGCCATGTGATCGAAGGCGGTAGCAGGCTCATGGTGAGCCATGAGACACGGCAACTGAACGCAACGCTGGCGCACGCCGATTACGAGCGCGACCTCTGCCAGCTCGCCGTGCCCCAACTCGCGGCGCCGCGTGCGACGCTATGGACCGGACGATTGCGCGTTGGCCAGCGTGTCTACGCCATCGGGGCGCCCGAAGGGCTGGAGCTGACTTTCACCGAAGGACTGATTTCGAGCCTGCGGGAATTCGAAGGTTCGCAATACATTCAGACTTCCGCAGCGATCTCGCAAGGATCCAGTGGCGGAGGGCTGTTCGACAGCGAAGGGCGGCTGATCGGCATCACCGCGTTTTTTCTGTACGACGGGCAAAACCTCAATTTTGCTCTGCCGGCGAGCTGGATTGCCCAGCTCGCTGCGCGCGCTACAGGCGGCGCGCAGAAACCGGCGCTTTCCGCGCGCGACAGCGTCGCGAAACGATGGGCCACCCGTATCTCGGATCTCAAGTCCAGGAAGGACTGGGCCGGCGTGCTGAGGCTCGCCCAGCAATGGGTGCGCACCCAGCCGACGCATCCCGCCGCCTGGCACGAACTGGGCGATGCCTATCGGGTCATTAATCGACCGCGCCGCGCGATCGCGCCCTATATGCAGGCGGTGCGGCTCGATTCCGAGTTTTTCGACAGCTGGCTCAATCTGGGCCTGACTTATCTTGCTCTCAATCAGCATGACCGCGCGCTCGAGACGTTTCAGGAAGCGTTGAGAATCAAGGGAAACGATCCGACCGCGCTCTATAATTCGGGCGTCGCCTACTACCACCAGAACCGCCATGACAAGGTACGGGAGGTCCACACGACGTTGAGCGTGCAGGACCCGAAGGCAGCGCAAGAGTTTGCGCGGCGCTATCTCAAGAAATAATGCTCGCTCTTGACCGCGCGGCAGAAAGTGCGTATAAGAGCGTTTCGTGTTTAGTTTCAAGTTCTTGAAAGCACTGGATCGTCAGTTGTTTGATGTTCGTTCTTCTGGGGCTTTGAGATTCAAACATCGGATGGGCTCGGCCCTTTTTCAATTTTTCATCAGGAATGCAACATGGCAATTGGAACGGTAAAGTGGTTCAATGATTCAAAAGGTTACGGTTTTATCACGCCGGACGGTGGCGGCGAAGATCTGTTCGCCCACTTTTCGGAAATCAAGATGTCGGGCTTCAAGACATTGAAGGAAGGACAGAAAGTTTCCTTCGAGGTCACGACGGGCAACAAGGGCAAGAAGCAGGCGAGCAATATCCAGGCTGCTTGATCGCTCGATTCTTTCGCCGCAAAGCCGGGCATGCGCCCGGCTTTTTTCATCCCCGATTCCGTGATCGCAATGGGCATTACCCGCCGCAGGGGCCGTTGCGGACCGGATGGCTGCGCCGGCGTTCGCGCTGCGCTCCGTGAGCCCGATACGTGAGCGCTTTCACCATGTCGTCGCCCCGAACCTGGGATATCTTCTGTCGCGTTGTAGATAACTTTGGCGACATCGGCGTCAGCTGGCGGCTGGCGCGCCAGATCGCAGCGGAGCAGGATGGAGTCGTGAGGCTCTGGGTCGATGACCTGGGACGCCTGAAGGCATTATGTCCGCGGGTGAACAGTACCCATGCCGTGCAGCGTGTTGCCGGGATCGAGGTGCACCGCTGGGACGACGATCTCTCCGCAGTGCGGCCGGCACAGGTCGTCATCGAAGCTTTCGGTTGCGGGTTGCCGAACCGGTATGTGGCGGCCATGCTCGAATGCGGTCGGCGACCGCTGTGGATAGTCCTCGAGTATCTGAGCGCGGAATCCTGGGTCAAGGAGCATCACGGCTTACCGTCTCCTCATCCGCAGTGGCCGCTTCGACGCTATTTTTTCTTTCCGGGATTTGAGTCCGGTACCGGCGGGTTGCTGCGCGAAACGGGCCTCATCGAGCGCCGCGAGGCATTCGGACAGAGCGGACGGGACCGCTTCTGGGCATCGCTTGGATTCCAACCTCCGGCGCCGGGATCCACCGTGGTGTCGATGTTCGCCTACGATCGGGCGCCGCTGAACGGACTGCTCGCCGCCTGGGAACAAGGTGCGGAACCCGTGGTCCTAGCGGTGCCGACAGGAATAATGGCGAAGTCGCTGCTCGGATATGCGGGGGCCGGCCACCCGGGAGTGGGTGGCAGCGTTCGACGCGGCAGCCTCGAATTGCGGGTTCTTCCGTTTGTCGAACAGCCGCGCTATGACGAGCTGTTATGGGCCTGTGACTGCAACTTCGTGCGCGGCGAGGATTCCTTCGTGCGGGCACAGTGGGCGGCGCGGCCGCTGGTGTGGAACGTATATCCGCAGGAAGAGAGCGCACACTGGCGCAAGCTCGACGCTTTCCTCGGGCTTTATTGCGGGGGCTTGTCCGAGGTCGCCGCCGCGGCGCTGCAGAAGTTCTGGCGGTCATGGAATGGTTGCGCAGATCCGTCCGGACCCGGTGACGCGTGGCGGGCGTTTTGGCGGCACCGGGAGACGTTCGAAGCTCACGCCCGGGCGTGGGCGATCCAGTTGGCCAACACGCGCGACATGACCAGCCGTCTGGCGCAATTCTGCCGCGATAGGCTAAAATAATACTTTTTAGTTTCAAAGAGATATGAGGTCGAGATGAAAACAGCACAGGAAATCAGGGCGGGCAACGTGATCATGGTGGGCGAGAGCCCGCTCGTGGTTCAGAAAGCGGAGTTCAACAAGTCGGGCCGCAACGCCTCCGTGGTGAAGATGAAACTCAAGAATCTGCTCTCGGGATCCGCGACCGAAACCGTGTACCGCGCGGACGAGAAGTTCGAAATCGTGATGCTCGAGCGCAAGGAAGTGACTTATTCGTACTACGCAGACCCGTCGTACGTGTTCATGGACGCCGACTACAACCAATACGAAGTCGACCGGGAAAACATGGGCGATGCGCTCAACTATCTCGAGGACGGGATGGAATGCGATGCGGTGATCTACAACAGCCGCCCGATCTCGATCGAGCTTCCGCAGACTGTCGTGCGCGAGATCGCTTATACGGAACCCGCGGTGCGAGGCGATACGTCCGGCAAGGTGCTGAAGCCCGCGAAACTCAAGACCGGCTTCGAAGTCCAGGTGCCGCTCTTTTGTGCTACCGGAGACAAGATCGAGGTCGATACGCGCACCGGCGAGTATCGCAGTCGTACCAAAGGCTAAGTTACTCCAGCGCGTGCTTCAAAAGGAGGGCATCTGCTCCGATCGGATGCCCTTTTCGTTTGGTGGAGGCGGCGGGAATCGAACCCGCGTCCGCAAGTCCTCTGCAGTCAGGACTACATGCTTAGCCTGGTCATTTGGGTCTCGCCTCGCGCCCGCCGGCCGGCAGGCTGACGCTCAGCCAGTCGCTTCGACGGATCCGTGCGGCCAAGCGACCAGACCACGCGGAGAGGCTGATGTAAATGACGCTGCACCCGGTTTCCCGGGCCTAGCCCATCAGCAAGCTA
>JACQOJ010000093.1 GCA_016202605.1 Betaproteobacteria bacterium | reverse complement strand
GGCTATTCGGGAAAGACATGAGGCACATCCCGACGCCTCGGGAGTGGCGATTAACCTGCATTATTCATGAACAGTATGAAAGCAGGCGACAGTGCGTCAGCCACGCTCCGAGGTTCGTGAATAATCCGGGTTAAGGTTGTCATGCCCGCGGAGGCAGGCATCCAGTTTCCGGTGAGTCTAAAGGATCGGACCGTCGCCGCTTTTTCGGCCAGTTCGCGCGTTATCGCGTGCGGCGCGCGTTCCAGGCTTTCCTCATTCAAGCCGAAGGCCGGCTCGCTTTATGACCTCCGCCCAGCGCGCCAGCTCCTTCCTGATGTGGCCGGTGAATTCGTCCGGTGTGCTTCCCACCGGGATGACGGCCTCCGAGTTCATGCGCTGGATGGTTTCGGGCGATCGTACGAAACCGACGATCTCCTGGCTCAGCCTGCCGATTGCCGCCTTCGGCGTTCCGGCCGGCACCACCACGCCGTACCACGAACCTGTTTCGTAGCCGCGGACGCCGGTTTCCGCGACCGTCGGGATGTCGGGAATCGCCGGTGAGCGCTTCGCGCCGGTCATGGCGATGGCGCGGAGCCTGCCGGCCTTCACCTGCGGCAACATGGCAACCGCGCTGCTGAACATGAGTTGTACTTCACCGCTCAGCAGTTCGGTAAGCGCCAGCGACAACCCCTTGTACGGGACGTGGACCATCTCGGTGCCTGTCGTCATCTTGAACAGTTCGACCGCGAGATGGGATGAGCCGCCCGCGCCGTTGGAGGCGAAGTTGATCTGTCCCGGCTTGGCTTTTGCGAGAGCGATGAGTTCCTTCACTGACTTCACGGGGAGGGAGGGGTGAACCACCACGAGCAGCGGCGCGGACGCGATGAGGCTCACCGCGTCGAAGTCCCTGAGCGGATCGTACGGCAGCTTCTTGCGCAGGTTGGGATTGATGCCGTGGCTCGCCACCCCGGCGAGGAACAGGGTGTAGCCGTCAGGCGGAGACTTCGCCGCCAGCTCCGCGCCGATGGTGCCGCCCGCGCCGGGCCGATTGTCGACCAGCACCTGCTGTCCGAACGCGGCGGACAGTTTCTGGCCGACTTGCCGCGCGATCGTGTCGTTGCCGCCGCCGGGAGGAAACGGAACGATGAAGCGGATGGACTTGGTGGGATAGCTCTGGGCAAGGCCGGGCGCCGCGGCGACAAAAGTCGCGGCGATGCAGGCGGCGGTTCCGCGCAGCGCTCCGCAAACAAAAGAACGGGCAATGCTGTTCATGTGGCACCTGCCTGGGGGAATCGTGAGGTTGCAGCCCTGTCGGGTTGTTGTGCAGGGATTCTAAGTGGCGCACCGCCGGACATCAATAGGCCGCCCGCTATTTGCACGAGCGCAGGCCTCCTGCTGGTGCTCCACGAAGAGCCGGGCACGGCACGGTGTGATCCACGTCGAGGCGATTCAGACGTTGACCCGCCACGTGTGTGCGTTACCGGCGACGTATCGCCGCGAGGACAGGTTCGCATATTGAACACTCGATGCTCGCTGCCGTGTTTTTTGCTTGCCGACAGGTGCGGGAACGCTGGATAATCGAGCCCTGTCGCATCGCCTGCTAACGCAGGATCCCCCCATGGCAATGAAAAAACAACTTGCAAGGCTGCTGTTTTCATTCGTCGTTTCATTTTTTGCCGTCGCATCATCACCGGCGGCGTACGCGGCCCAGCCCTATCCCAACAAACCGTTGAGATTCATCGTTCCGTTTCCTCCCGGCGGCGGAACGGACATCCTGGCGCGTCTTGTCGGCGAGGGGCTTGGAGAGCGTTTGGGGTTCCAGGCGGTTGTCGACAATCGCCCTGGCGCCGGGACGAATATCGGGATGGAAATCGCCGCGAGGGCCGTGCCGGACGGACATACCCTGCTGATGGCGAGCGTGGGGCTCGCCGCAAACCCCAGCCTCTACCGGAAGATGGCTTTCGATCCGCTGCGCGACCTCGCTCCCGTCACGCTTGTCGCGAGCGCGCCCACGATTCTGGTCAGCCACCCGGCCGTCGCGGCGAAGACCCCGCAGGAGTTGATCCGGCTGCTGAAGTCTCAGCCCGGGCGGCTCAACTACGGCTCCTTCGGATCGGGAAGCGGCGGGCATCTTGCGGCAGAGCTGTTCAAGCTCACTACGGGTACCGACGTCGTCCACGTGCCGTACAAAGGCGGTGGGCCGGCGATAACGGCATTGCTGGGGGGTGAAGTTCAGCTGGTTTTTTCGAGCCTGCTGCCGACGCTGCCGCACATCAAGGCGGGGCGCATCGTGCCGATAGGGCTTGCCGCCTCCAGACGCGCACACATGCTGCCAAACGTCACCACGTTCAGGGAGGCGGGTGTCAACTACGAAACGGGAACCTGGTTTGGCGTGCTGGTGCCCACCGGGACGCCGGTTCCCATAATCGGACGGTTGCACAAAGAGATTACCGCCATCCTCGAGGCGGGCGAGGTGCGGGCGCGGGTTTCGACGCAGGGCGCCGAACTCGTGGGAAATTCCCCCGCGCAGTTTGCGGAATTTATCGCGGCTGAAGCGAAACGCTGGTCGGAAGTCGTCAAGAAGGCTGACATCCGTGTGGAGTAAACAGGAACGATCAAGGCAGAAATGGAGATAACGTGGCCGAGAAGAAGCTGACAGGCAAGATCGCGCGGGAGCGGATCGTAATGATGGAGGTGCCGCGCCCTCCCAAAGGTCTGATAGAAGGATTCAGATCGCTCGGCGATGCCACCGGGATCGTCTCGGACGTGATGGACGAACTGGGCATCACGGGCGTGATCGGCGCGAGCATCCTGAAGCCGACCATCCCCGGCTCATGCGCGGTGGGTCCGGCGCTGACGTTGCGCAACATCATCCAGCGCGAGCACAGTTACGAAAGCGCGCGCAACCACGTGAACAAGATGGCCGAATTCGAAGGGCACAATCTGGCGCTGCCGGGGGATTTCATGGTGATCGACGGGGTTGCCGGGATCTCGAACATGGGCGGCATCTCCGCGCATACGGCCAAGCGGCAGAGTGAGGTCGGGGCGATCGTGAGCGGGGGGGTGCGCGACGTTCCACATTCGCGGCGTATCGGATTTCCGATCTGGTCGACCGAGATCACGCCGTCGACCGGCAAGTGGCGGATTGAAACTGTCGAGATCAACGGCGTGATCCAGATCGGCGGAGTGCGGGTATCGCCCGGCGACATCGTGCTCGCGGATGATACCGGAGTCTGTTTCATTCCGCGCGCGCGCGCTGAAGAGATTCTGCGGCTCGCGCAAAAGCGTTCGGCGGGCGAGGATGAAAAATGCCGGATCATCGACACCGGTGTTTCGGTCGCTGATCTTCCCGCCTATACCTGATCCCGCTTTCCACACGGACCGCGCGGTAGCGCGCTTCGGCACTGCCGATGGCATGGCGGGACTGTGCGCGCCTTTTCGTCCGCTAGAGCGTACCCGATATGCCTCCGTCGAGGTTGATGCTGGTGCCGGTAACGTAGCTCGCTGCATCCGAGGCCAGGAACGCGATTACGTTGGCAACCTCGCCGGATTCTCCGACGCGTTTCATCGGGATGTCCTTGCCCATCCGGCTGTAGTACTCGTTAATGTCCACTTTGTTGCGCGCGGCGTTGCGCTCATGCTGGCCGGACTTGATCTTGCCGATGCAGATCGTGTTCACGAGGATGCCGTCCGCGGCGAATTCCTTCGAAAGCGCCTTCGTCAATGCGAGACCGGCGGCGCGCGATACCGAGGTGGGCATGGATTGCGCGGCGGGCTGCTTGCCGCCGGAGGTCGTGATGTTGATGATCCGGCCGCCGCCCTGTTTCTTCATGTGAGGTACCGCCATCCGCGAGCAGCGAATGGCGCCGAACAATTTCAGGTCGATGTCCGAATTCCAGGCTGCGTCATCGACTTCGAGGAAATTACCGCGTATCGATGTGCCTGCGTTGTTGACGAGTATGTCGATGCGCCCGAAGCGGTCGACGACCGCCTTCATGAAGCGCTCGACGTCGGCCCCCTTGCTCATATCTGCGGAGACGGCGAGGACCTCGGCGCCGGTCTTGCCGATCTCTGCGGCCATTGCGTCCAGAACGTCCTTGCGGCGCGCACAGATTGCCACCTTCGCGCCTTCAAGCGCCAGCCGCATAGCGGTGGCTTTGCCGATGCCTTCGCTGGCACCCGTGACTACGGCGACCTTGCCTTTCAAACCCAGTTCCATTCAGCACTCCTGTAGTGAATGCGCCTCCGCACAAGGCGTGGACGGCGTCAGGGTTATTGTAACCAGATTACGTGAGTTCGTTGCGGCCGATTCGTGCGGCGCCTGGCGCTGCGAGCGCGGACCTTACAAACGGCGGCGAATAGTCGTAGGATATCTCAATGCTTGCAGGCGGACGCCGCCGGCGGCTACTCTCTCGGAGAGACAGGCATGAACACTATCGAGGGTTTCCGGGTGCAAATAGAAAAATCGGTTCGGGAAAGCGCCGGGCGAGCGACTGTGCTTCGGCTTTTCGTTCCGCTGCTCGTGGGGATGGCGTGCGCGCTTGCGGCGGTACCGGCGCTCGCGCAGGAACCCGCCACGCCGCCTGCGGCGCGTCCGCGGACGGAGATGACCGTTGACGCGCTGTCGGTCGTCAAGGTGCGCAGCAAGGCGGTTCCCAACGCGCGCAGCGCCGGGAGCCTCGGCCAGCAGCGCGAGGGCACCGGTGTTGTCATCGACTCGAACGGACTGGTGATGACGATCGGCTATCTGATCATCGAAGCCGAAAACGTCGAGTTGTCCACCTCCGACGGCAAGGTGTTCCCGGCCGCCGTCGTCGGATATGACAATGCCACCGGACTCGGGCTTCTAAAGGCGCTGATTCCGCTCCCCGTCAAGCCCGTTGATTTAGGTCAGTCCTCCGCAGCGGGCGAGCGGGAACTGGTGCTCATCGTGGGCTTCGACGGCGTTGCGCCGGCGTATATCGTCTCGAAGCGGCCGTTCGTTGGCTACTGGGAGTACCTGCTCGACGAGGCGATCTATACGGCCCCGGCCACGGTGAACTGGCAGGGCGCGGCGTTGTTGAACCGCGAGGGCAAGCTGCTCGGCATCGGTTCGCTGGTGGTGGGTGACGCCATGGGCACGCGCACCAACGTTCCCGGCAATATGTTCGTGCCGATCGACGTGCTGAAACCGGTGCTGGGCGACTTCATCGCCAACGGCCGCTCGACGTCCAGGCCGCGGCCGTGGATCGGCATCAATACCCAGGAAGTACAGGGCAATCTCATCGTCGTGCGCGTCTCTTCGGAGGGACCGGCGGAGGACGCGGGGCTCAAGTCTGGCGACATCATCGTCGGGATCGGCGGGCAGCAGATCAAGGGGCAGGCCGATTTCTACACGAAACTGTGGGCGAGCGGCGAAGCGGGGGTCGAAATCTCGATCGACGTGTTGAAGGGCAATCGCGTCGAGAACTACAAGATCAAATCGATCAACCGCGAGAGCCATTTCCGGCCGAAACCGGTGTACTAAAAGGTCCCCATCCCGAAGCATCCGGTCGCAAGGTCCATCTGCTCGACCAGTTTCCTGCCGACCAGGTTGCGCAGCGTCTCGGTGGTGCCGCCGCCGAGACTGCCGTAGCGCGTGCCGCGGAAAAACCGTGATACCGCGAACTCGTCGGTAAATCCGTAGCCGCCGTGGACCTGTATCGCGTCCGAGGTCACGCGGATGCTCATTTCGTTGGTGTAGATCTTGGCCATCGCGGCAAGCGCGGGATCGGGGAACCGGTCGCCGCTCACGGCCGCGCGGTAGAGCAGCCCGCGGGCGGCCTCGATCTGTATGTACATGTCCGCGACTTTCCAGCGCAGGCCCTGAAAATCGCCGATCTTGTGGCCGAAGGCCGAGCGGTCACGCATGTAGCGTACGGCTTCCTCCAGGGCACCTTCGGCCAGGCCCAGGCAGATCGCGGGATTCAGACAGCGTTGAGTGTTGAACGCGGAGAGCAGCCGCTTCATGCCGTTGTCGCGGATCACCAGGTTTTCGAGCGGCAGCTCGACGTCGTCGAAGATCACTTCAGAGAGATATTCCCCGCCCATGGTATGAAAGGTCGCCTTCGCGGTCAGCCCCTTGATTCCGCCGGGAACCAGCGCGCAGCCGATACCCCCGGCGCCGGCCACCCCGTTGACCCGGGTGAACACCACGAACATCTCGGCGATGTCGGCGCGGCTGATCAGGGTTTTCACGCCCTTGAGGATGACGCGATCGCCCCTGATTTCGCAGTTCGTGCGGTAATTCGGGACGTCGGTGCCGGCATCGGGCTCGGTCATGCAGATGGCGAGGAAGGCTTCACCGGTGGCGACGCGCGGCAGGATTTTCCGCTTGATGTTCTCCGGCGCGTAGGTGGCGATGATCCGGGTCTGAACGCCGACTTCGCCCAGCGCCGCCATCGCCGTGACGTAGCAGACCTTGCCGATTTCCTCGAGCACCAGCACGGTATCGAGAATGGAAAGCCCGGAACCGCCGTACTCCTGCGGCACCGCCATTCCCAGCACGCCGATCTCGGCCAGCCGCCGCATGTTTTCCGCGGGCCATGTGCCGTCGAGATAGCTGATCGCGCGCGGCGCGAACTCTTTCTGGCATACCTTGCGCACCGTTTCGACAAAGGCGCGCTGCTCGTCACTGATCTTGAAATCCATGGTCTTCCCCGAAACGGTTGGCAAACGGGATCAAGAGCGGCTTTTACGGAAGGTCCGGATAGGTCGTCCTCGCGAAGGCGGGGACCCGATTTATATCCTTGAACATTCTAAGGGCGCTTGCGCGGCCGGGCAACGAACGGCTGCGCCCGGAATTGACGGTGTGAGCCCGGCTGCACTAGACTTGCCGCCTTCACGTCGTCCTGTCACCCCATTCAGCGAGGCAATACATGGACCAGCCATCCGGTTCCAAGATCAACGGCAAGGAGCACTGGACCCAAAAGGGTGCGATCAAGCTTTTCCTGTGGGAGAAAGCCGCTGACCGCGTGGCCGGGAAGAACGGCACGGTGCTGTTCGTGCATGGCTCCTCGATGGCGTCGCAACCGACCTTCGATCTGCAGGTCGCGGGCCGTCCCGGCTCATCGGCGATGGACTGGTTCGCGGAGCGCGGCTCCGACACCTGGTGCGTGGACATGGAAGGCTACGGGCGTTCCGACAAGCATCGCGACATCAATTTCGACATTGCAAACGGCGTGGACGATCTCGCCGCGGCGACCGATTACATCATGAAGACGCGCGGGGTCAGGGAATTTCTCGTCTATGGCATTTCATCGGGCGCGCTGCGCGCCGCGTTGTTCGCGCAACGGCACCCCGAGCGCGTCAAGCGCCTCGCGCTCGATGCGTTCGCGTGGACCGGCGAAGGCAGTCCCACGCTCGAGGAGCGGCGCAAGAAACTGCCGCAGTGGCGGAGCATGAACCGGCGGCCGATCGATCGCGCGTTCGTCCACAGCATTTTCAACCGCGATCACCCGGGCTGCGCCGAAGAAAAGGTGGTCGAGGCGTTCGCCGACGCCATCCTGGCGCTCGACGACTCGGTGCCCACCGGGACTTACGTCGACATGTGCTCCCGGCTTCCGGTGGTGGATCCGGAAAAGATCAGGGCGGCGACGCTCATCATGCGCGGACAGTTCGACGGCATCGCCGGTCTGGACGATCTGCTCGAGTTTTACAAGCGGCTGCCGAACCCGGACAAGCAGTTCGCGATGATGGCTGGCATCTCGCATGCGAGTTTCCAGCAGATCAACTATCTCACGGCGTATCACATCCTGCATTCTTTTTTTGCGCAGCCCGAGCCGATCTATCGCGGGTGAACTCCGCTCCCGGAGCGGGGTCTCATTCTACGGTCGGCAATTGCAGTCTCGCGAATAATCCCTGCTCGGACTTCGAAAGATGCCGGTGAAAAAGAGCGGTTTGCGCTGCCCGCAGCGGCGCATTTGACGTTTTTCAAGAAACTGATAGACGAGAGGGTTAACGGAGAATGGTCATGGAACAGATTTCGGCTAAACGCAAAACGGGCATCGCGCTCGCGGTACTTGGGTTGATGCTGGGTTTCCAGGCGAGTGCGCAGACCTGGCCCGCCAAGGCGGTGCGCATCATCGTTCCGTTCGGTGCCGGCGGCGGCACCGACATCCAGGCCCGGTTGCTCGGCAAGCAGTTCGGAGACAGCATGAAACAGACCTTTATTGTGGATAACCGGTCGGGTGCGGGAGGTCTCATCGGGGCGGAGCTCGCGGTACGCTCGCCGGCGGACGGCTACACCATCCTGTTCACGACGGCTTCGCTGTCGGTGAACGTGACGCTGTACGGCAAGCGGGTCAAGTTCGATCCCCTGAAGGACCTCGCGCCGGTGAGCTGGATATCCTCGACTCCGCTGGTGCTCGTGGTGCATCCGAGCGTGCCGGCCAAGTCGGTGAAGGATTTGATTGCGCTCGCGAAGCGAACGGGCAAGACGAACGCCGGCTCCAACGGCATCGGCACCACCAGCCATCTTTCGGTCGAGATGGTGAAGCAGATGACCGGCGTCAACGTGGCCCACATCCCGTACAACGGCGGGGGGCCGGCGATGACGGCGCTCATTACCGGCGAGACCGACTTCCTGTTTGCGACGGGCCCGGTGGCCCAGAACCAGCTCAAGACAGGCAGGGTGCGGGCGCTTGCGGTCACCACGGCGAAGCCCTCTTCAGCGTTTCCGGATCTACCCACGATGCAGTCCGTCTATCCGGGTTTTGAATCGGACAACTGGTACGCCATGTTCTTCCCCGCCGGAACTTCGAAAGAGATCGTCGACAGGCTCAATTCGGAGATCGCGAAGGCGCTGAAGGCGAAGGACCTGCGGGACTTCATGGCGCGCGAAGCGCTGGATCCGGTCGCAAGTTCTCCTGCGGAACTGCAGGCCAACTTCAGGCGTGAGATACAACGCTACGCCAGGATCATCAAGGCGGGCAACATCACAGTCGAATAAGCACGCATCGTCGCCAGGTCCGGGTTGACGGGCTGCAGATAGTGGACTACCCTCTCACATAGTGGACCGGAAGTAAAACACGACGAGGAGGGTACCATGAAAATCAAGGAGTTAGTATTTGCAGGGGCCGCCTTGACGGCGGTTACGTTGGTCGCCGGGCACGCACCGGCCGCAAGCTGGCCGGAGAAACCGGTGCGCGTCGTCGTGCCGTTCGGCACCGGCGGCGGAACCGACATCCAGGCGCGGCTGCTCGCCGAAAATCTGCGCCAGATCAGCGGCCAGAGATTCCTGGTCGAGAATCGGTCGGGCGCGGGCGGCCTGATCGGCGCAGAGCTGGTGGCCGGTTCGCCGCCGGACGGTCACACGCTGCTGTTTACCACGGCAACGCTGGCGATCAACACCACGCTTTTTGCCAAGACGCTCAAGTTTGATACCCGGAACGACCTCGTGCCGTCCACCCTGGTATCCAACGCCCCGAACGTGCTGTGCGTGCACCCCAGCGTGCCGGCGCGGTCGGTGCCGGAGTTGATCGCTCTTGCCAGGAAAAACCCCGGCAAGCTGAACAACGGGGTAAACACGCCGGGAAGCACCAGTCACTTCGCCGCTGAAATGCTCAAGGACCTGGCGGATCTCGATACGTTGATCATTCCCTTCACGGGCGGCGGTCCGTCGAGCGTGGCATTGATGACCGGCGAGATCGACATGCTGTTCGCCACGGGGCCGGTCGCCGCGGCCGCCCTGAAGACCGGGCGCGTGCGTTGTCTTGCGGTGACGACGGCGCAGAAGAATCCTTCCTTCCCGGACCTTCCGACGATGAACACCTTCGTTCCCGGTCTGGAGATCGGCAACTGGTACGCGATGTTCTTCCCGAAAGGCACCCCGCAGGAAATCGTCGAAAGGCTGAGCGTGATCATCAAGCAGGCGCTGGGCGACGCGAAGATCAAGGCGTTCTATGCGCGGGAAGGCCTGGAGCCCGTCGGCAGCACGCCGAAGGAACTGCAGGCGATGTTCCGCCGTGATGTCGACAAATACGCGGGCGTGATCAGGGCAGCCAACATCCAGACGCGTTGACCGTTTCCGGGGTGCGGTGCCGGCTGCCGCACCCGGAAATTCGCGGCGCTCCTTCGGGAGCGCTTTTTCTGTACGACGCGAATCGCTTGCGTCGGCTAGAATGTCTTGTCACCTGAGACCGAAGCAAGCGGCGTTCAGGTTTTGACATCCAACAATAATGCTCCGGAGGAGGATCCCATGGACGCAGTGATGCGATGCACGAGGGCTGTATACGGGATATGGATCTTTTTTGCGCTTACGGGAACGGCGCTGGCGCAAGCGGATCTTGCCACTGCGCGTGATTATCCCGGCAAGCCGCTGCGGCTGGTCGTGCCGGTTTCGGCCGGCGGCGGCACCGATATCGTCGCGCGCTTTATCGGCGGCAGGCTCACCGAGGCGTGGGGTCAGCAGGTCGTGGTGGACAACCGGGCAGGCGCCGGCGGCAGCATCGGCGCGGACATCGTCGCCAAGTCGACGCCTGACGGCCATACCCTGCTGCTCGGGAGCGTCGGGCATATCACGTTCACGCCGGCGCTTTTCCTCAGGCTTCCCTACGACCCGCAAAAGGACTTCACGCCGATCTCGCTGGTGGCGGAACAACCATTCGTGGTCGCTGCGCATCCGTCGTTGCAGGCGAATTCGATCAAGGAGGTGATCGCGCTTGCCCGGAGCAGTCCGGGCAAGGTCATCTACGGTTCAGGGGGCAGCGGAGGGGCCTCGCATCTCGGCATCGAACTTCTGAACCTGATGACCGGCGTGTCGATGGTGCACGTGCCTTACAAGGGCACCGGCCCGGGCATGACGGCGCTCCTGAGCGGAGAGATTCCGATGCTGCTGGTGGGTGTGGCGACCGTTCTGCCGCACATCAAGAGCGGCAAGGTCAAGGCGTTCGCGGTGAGCGGGGCGAAGCGCTCGCAGGCGCTGCCCCGGGTGCCGACGATAAGCGAAGCCGGGGTGCCCGGCTATGAATTCGACGTGTGGTACGGGATGCTGTTTCCCGCTGGAACGCCGCGCGCCGTCGTGAGTAAGGCGAACGCGGAAATCGTGCGCGTGCTGAAGTCGCCGGCAACCGGACAACGTTTTCTCAGCCTCGGCCTCGATCCGCTCAGCAGCACGCCCGAAGAATTCGCCGCGCTGATCCAGCGTGAAATTCCCAAGTGGAAGAAAGTGGTCAAGGCGGCCGGTATCAAGCCGAACTGACGGCACGCGGCAACCGATTCAGGCGTTCGCCATTCGTCATTTCACGGTGGTGCCGGCCTTCCGAAGCTCCGCAGCGGCACCGGCGCCGGCAGGGGAAACGGTCCTCGCCATCGGGCGCGAAGCGGCCCGTGTCATATAATGCCGTGCAAAAACTGATCCCCCAAACATCCGAGGCTCCTCATGTCTTCCGCTGCTTCCAATGTTCGCCCCGCGCCCGACAAGGTCCTGGTCCAGATCGCCGATTACGTGGACCGCTATCCGGTGCAGAGCGCCCTGGCGTGGGAAACCGCCTGGCTTACCTTCATCGACACGCTGGGTTGCGGTTTCGAGGCGCTTTCCTATCCCGCCTGCACCAAACTGCTCGGGCCGGTCGTTGCCGCTACCATCGTTCCCAACGGCGCGCGCGTGCCGGGCACTGCTTTCGTGCTCGATCCGGAACGCGCCGCCCTCAACGTCGGGGCGCTCTTCCGCTGGCTCGATTTCAACGACGCGTTCTACGGCGAGACCGTCATCCATCCCTCGGACACCTACGGCGGCATCCTGGCGGTGGCGGACTGGCTCTCGCGCACGCGCGCCGCGCACGGGAAAAAGCCGATTGCGATGCACGAGGTGCTGGAGGCGGGAATCAAGGCCTACGAAATCATGGGCGGGCTCGCGATCAAGAACGGATTCACCAGCGTCGGCCTCGATCACACGATCCTGGTGAAGATCGCCGTCACGGCGGTCGCGACCAAAATGCTCGGCGGAACGCGCGAAGAGATCATGGACGCGGTATCCAACGCCTGGCTCGACGGCCACGCGCTGGCCGCGTTCCGCAGAAAACCCAATACCGGCTCGCGCAAGTCGTGGGCTGCCGGTGACGCCGCGAGCCGCGGCGTGCGGCTGGCGCTCATGACGATGCGGGGCGAAATGGGTTATCCCGCGCCGCTCACCGCGAAGCGCTGGGGCTTCTACGACGTGCTCTTCAAGGGCAAGCCATTCCGGTTCCAGCGTCCGTTCGGCACCTACGTGATGGAGAACACCCTGTTCAAGATCCCGTATCCGACGGCGTTCCACGGCCAGAGCGCGGTGGAAGCGGCAATCAAGCTGCATCCGCTGGTGAAGGACCGGCTCGAGGAGATCAAGCGCATCGATGTCAAATGTCACAATTCGTCGATGACCATCCTCGACAAGAGCGGGCCGCTCTACAATCCCGCGGACCGCGACCACTGCATGCAGTACATGATCGCGATCGGCATGATCTTCGGCGCCATGACGGCGGAGCATTACGAGGACCACATCGCGGCCGATCCGCGCATCGACCGGCTGCGCGCGAAGATGAAGCTCTCCGAGTCCGCGCGCTTCGAGAAGGACTACCACGATCCCGCCAAGCGCTCCAACGCCAACTCCATCCAGGTGTTCTTCAAGGACGGCACCAGGGCGCCGCTCTCGGAAGTCGAGTACCCCCTCGGCCACCGCCGCCGGCGCAAGGAAGGCATCCCGCACGTGATGGAGAAGTTCGAGAAGAACGTCGCGCGTGTTTTCGCGGCGAAGCAGCGCGACGGCATTCTGCGGGTCTGCCTCGACCGGCAGCGGCTGGAAAAGATGCCCGTCAACGAATTCGTGGACTTGACGGTGGCCTGATACATGCCGCGCGTCAGGCCCTTCGTGCCGAAACCTTTGCCTCGATCCGACCTTTGACGATTCCAACACCCGCATTTTCTGTCCGTGTAAGCCTGATTTTGGTCGGGCTGATGTGGAGCCTGCCGTTCCTGCAGCCACGGCATTTTCAGCCCCTGCCGCTCTTCTACAGCGAATGGCTGGCGGCCGTTCTGGGGCTTGCTGCGCTGTTCGTGTTCGTGCTGCCGCGCTACGCACGTGAGCTGGAAGTGCCGTGGATCGCCGTGACGCCGCTCGCGCTGATCGGCGTCCTGGTCCTTCACCTGGCGCTGGTGAAGGCGGCCTATCCGCAGCAGGTGTTTACCGCCGTTCTCTATCTGGTCTGGGCGGCGGCGCTCATGGTATTGGGCGCCCTGCTGCGTCGCGAAATCGGTTTGCCGCGCATGAGCATCACGCTCGCATGGTTCCTGTTGGCGGGCGGGTTCTTGAGCGCAATCGCCGCGATGCTGCAGCATTACGAGGCGCGCGGTTTTCTCGAGTCGGTGATCGCGACCAGGATCGGAGCGCGGGCGTACGGCAACCTGGTGCAGGCCAACCACTTCACCGATTATCTCGTTCTCGCCATCGCGTCGCTTCTCTTCCTGCACGCGCGGCGGCAAGTCGCGCTCGGTGTGGCCGTGCTGTTTTCGTGCGTCCTGGTCTTCGCGCTGGCACTGGCGGGCTCCGCCAGCGCCTGGGCCTATCTGGCCGGCGTGGCCGTGCTGGCGGCGCTGTTGTATCTCATGGACAGGAGGATCGAGCACCGCAACCTCCTGGTCTTTGCGGCGGTCATGCTCCCGGCATTTGCGCTCGCGCAATGGCTTGCGCAATCGCCTCTGTCGAGCGCTCCGGCCGCGCTCGAGACGTCCACCGAGCGGCTGATCGGGCAGATCGAGGGCGTGGCCACGCGGCTGCAGCTCTGGCGCGACGCCTGGATCATGTTTGCGCAGTCGCCGTTGCTGGGTGCGGGTCATGGACAGTACATATGGCACCATTTTCTGCTCGCGCAGTCTCTCGATGCTCCACCGCTCTCCGCGTATGCCAACCATGCGCATAACATCGTGCTGCACCTCATGGCTGAGACCGGACTGCTCGGAACCGGTGTGGTGGCCGCCGGCATAGCTCTGTGGCTTTGGGGCTTCAGGCGTATTGCATTGGGGCTTGATGCCTGGTGGTTGCTGGTACTGCTCACGATCCTGGCACTGCACAGCATGCTCGAATATCCGCTCTGGTACGCCTATTTCCTGGGCATCGCGGCGGTGCTGCTGGGCGCAGGAGAGCATCGCTTCCTGCGCTGGAAGTCGGAGCAGGTCGTTCGTGTCGGATCCATCGGTCTGCTGGTGGTGGGCTGGTTGAGCGCGGCGAGCCTGATCCACAATTATTACCGCCTCGAAGTGGCGTTGTTTCCGCAACCCGGGACGGCGACCACGGCGCAGCGCGAACGCGCGCACCGCGATCTTCTGAGCGTGCACGGCTCGCTGCTTACGCCGTACGTGGAACTCGCGCTGGCGCGGGCGCTCGATCTCGACACTCAGAATCTCGACAGGAAGATCGAGTTCAGCGCCCGCGTCATGCGCTTCGCGCCGACGCCGGTCATCGCTTATCAGCACGCGGCGCTGCTCGCGTTGAAGGGCGATCAGGCGGAGGCGATTCGATATCTCGATCACGCGGTTGCTGCGTACCCGGAGAGGCTGCGCGAGTACGCGATCGAGTTCGCCGCCCTGAAGGGCCGCAGTGGCGCGGCGGTGGGCGCGTTCCAGGATAGGTTGCGGCAACATCTCCAGGCGCAACGGCGCGTCGCGCCCGTCGGATGAGCTTCTAACGCGACGTCCTGCGGCATGCGCGGTGCGGGCCGATTATTCGAGACCCGCGGCAGCGCGGTCGCTCACACGCGATGGCGGTCGAGGAATTTCCAGTCGAACTCGACGCCGAAGCCGGGCGCCTCGTTCAGATGAACGAATCCGCCGGTGATCTGCGCCCGCTGAGCATACATCCCGGCCCAGAGCGGATCCGGAACGCCGTTCGATTCGACTCCGAAGCTGGCGCCGGGAAAAGCCGCGCAGAGATGCGCGTGCAGCTCGGGGACCTGATGCGGCGCGATGCGCACGCCGAACTGCTCGGCGAGCGTGGCGATGCGCAGGGACTCGGTGAATCCGGCGTGGCGCGTGGAATCGAACTGCACATAGCGCACCGCGCCGGAAGCGATGAAATCCCGCACCGTGAACCGGGTAAGCTCGCGCTCGCAGTGGGCGAGCGGAATAGGCGTCGCCGCGGCGAGCCGCTGAAAATCCGCCGGCTGCAGATACCAATGCAGCGGCTCCTCCAGCCAGAAAATATCACAGGGTTCGACGCCCCGTGCGAATGCGATGCAATCATCGATTCCGTAGGCGGCGGTGAGATCGAGCAGCAGAAGCGTCTCTTTGCCGATCGCTTCACGGGTAAGGCGTACGCGTTCCACATCCTCCGGGATGGTCTGTGCGCCGACCTTGAGCTTGACCGCACGGTAGCCCGCGGCCACGAAGGACGCATGCTCTTCGGCGAAAGTGTCGGGTTTGCCATCGCTGCGATAGTAGCCGCCGGTGGCATAGGCCAGCACCGGCCGGTTCGCGCCGCCCAGCAGCCGGTAGACGGGCAGCCCCGCAGCCTTGCCTTTGATGTCCCACAGTGCGATATCGATTCCCGCGACGGCCGCCATGATCTGCGGGCGCGCCGCGCGCGGCAAGGGTGGCGGCAGGCCGTCGCGCCCCTCGATTCCACCCGGCCGCGGGCTGGTCAGCGAAAACAGCCGCTCCCAGACCTCGAGGTGGGCCAGCGCGTCCATGCCGCGCACGATTTCGCCAAGGCGCGTCACCCACTCGCAGATGTCCTTCATCGGCGCGCCGTGGATCTGGCCGTAGCCCGTGATGCCGTCCTCGGTCCGCACCTCGACCAGGATCACGCTGGCAGCGCGCATGGGTTCGTGGGCCGTGACGCGCGGCACCTCGAACGGTATCGACGCGGCGTGGGTCTTGATTGATCCGATCTTCATGCCTTCACCTGTGCGAGTAGAGGAGGTGGCCGGGAAACGGCATGGCCGCTTTTAGAATAGTGCCGCTCTCGGACTCCGTGATGTAGAGCGTATTGAAGCCCGGTCCTCCATAAGCGAGATTGGTCGTGCGGATACCGCGGCACGACTTGATGCGATGGAGCGGCTCCCCGAGCTTGCTGAACAGCCACACGGTGCCGAGGCCGGAGTGACAGATCGCAAGATTGCCCTCGGCATCCACGGCAAGGCCGTCCGGGCCGGACAGGCTGCCGCTGAGCTGGATGAATACGCCGATCTTCGCCCCAAGCTGCATGATCCCGCCCTCCGGCAGCAGCGGGATCCGCCAGACATTGTTCATGCGCGTCACATTGACGTACAGCAGCGTCTCCGCGGGATTCAATGCGATGCCATTCGGTCCGGGGACCTTGTCCAGAATGAGTTCCAGTTCTCCGTCCGCACGCAGGCGGAACACCCGGCCGCTCGGGTCGTTCATGCTGCTGTTGCCCTGGTCGGTGAAATAGAGATCGCCGTTCTTTCCGAAGACGAAATCGTTGATGCCCTTGAAGCGTTCGCCCGCCGCTTCCTCCACGAGCGGCGTCACTTTCCCGGAATCGGGATCGAGCAGCATGATGCCGTGCATCCGGTCCGCAACGAACATTCTGCCGTCCTTGTGGATCTTCAGGCTGTTGGGCTCGCCTTCATATTCGGCGATAACGGAAAACATGCCCTGCGGCGCGATGCGGAAGATCCTGGCGTAGGGTATGTCCACGCAATAAAGATTGCCGGCGCGATCGAATGCAGGCCCCTCCAGATAGGAGTGGATCGTCTCGGGCTTGTCGACCGGCTGTCCCTTTTTTCTGAACTCCACCCACTTCGATTTCCTGTCGGAAACACGCAATGACGGCGGCAATTCGGCGAAAACCTCGGTTTCAATCAGGGGTGGCGCAGCGAACATGACCTCTTTCTCCGGTTGGCTTGCTGTTCGTTCTTGAAACGACCCCGCGGCGGCGTGCGGTCGAACTTGAATGGTATAACAATTGATGCCGCGTGCCAGCGCTTCCCGCTTTCGACGGGAAGGCAGCCCGCAGCGCGTCACGTCGCGGACCGAGGTTGTCGCTGCGGCGGGCCTGCTCCTATAATCACGCGATAATCCGGTAGCGCACGTCATGCTGGCGTAAGCGCTGCCCTTGTGATCTGGAATTGCGAGCAGCCCCATGTCTTCCCGCGCGTGATGCAATGAAGAAACCGCTTGAGGTATTACGGCTCTACCCGCCGCACGACTATACCCTTCACGGCGCATTCGAAAGTCGTGCGCAGCGCGGCCCGCAGCGGCCATTCATCCTGTTCGGCGACAAGACCTGGAGCTGGCGCGAGTTCGCTGCGGAAGTTGAGTGCGCGGCACGCCTGCTCGTCGCACGCGGCATCAGGAAAGGCGACCGCGTCGGGGTGATGGCGCGCAACAGCGACGGCCATGTGCTGCTGCTGTTCGCGCTCGCGCGCATCGGCGCCATCATGGTGCCGGTCAATCCCGAATTCGGCGTGGAGGAAGCGCGCTATGTGCTGCACCATGCGCGGGTAAGTGGCGTGGCGGCGGGCAGCGACATGCTCGACATCGTGCGTGCCGCCTGCGAGGGGCTCGCGCCGGCGCCCTGGTTCGTCCTGCTCGATGCCGGCCGGCACGGCGAGTCGTTGCTGCGCGACCTGATCCAGACGGCGCCGGACGTCGCGCTGCCCGCGGATGTCGGCGCCGGCGACACCTGCCTCATCGTCTATACCTCGGGCACCACCGGTTTTCCCAAGGGCGCGATGCACAGCCAGCGCAGCTTCGTCACCGGTGGCGAAGCGTTCGTGCAGCGCGTCTATCTGCAGGATGACGACCGGGTGATGATCGTCCTTCCGCTGTTTCACATCAACGCGCTCTTTTACTCGGTGGCGGGCGCGCTTGCCGCCGGCGCGAGCATGGTGATTGCCCCGCGGTTTTCCGCATCGACCTTCTGGCAGACTGCAGTCGAAACCGGCGCGACGGAAGTCAACATCATCGAGGCGATCGGCACCATCCTCAAGAACCGGCCGCGCTCGGAATTTCGCCCCGGGCACGGGATCAGGAAGGTGTACGGCGTGCGCGAAAGCATGGCGGAGACATTCCGGAACGAATTCCATATTTCGCATCTCATCGGCGGCTATGGCATGACCGAGATCCCGGGCGTCACCTGCAACCCTTTCGAGGGCCCGCAGAAACCGGGCAGCATGGGGCCGGTGGGGCGGCACCCGGATCCGAACCGCCCGTGGGCGGAATGCCGCGTCGTCGACGACGAGGGACGGGATGTGGGCGTTAACGAGGTCGGCGAACTGGTGGTGAAGACGCCGATCATCATGCAAGGCTACTTCCGGGATCCGGAGCAGACCAAGGCGGCATTCCGCGACGGCTGGTTTCTGACCGGTGATCTCGTGCGGCGCGACGAGGAGGGATACTTCTTTTTCGTTTCGCGCAAGAAGGACATCATCCGCCGCCGCGGCGAGAACATCGCCGGCGCGGAACTCGACCGCGTGATCGGCGGACATCCGGCGGTGCACGAGGCCGCGGCGATCGCCGTGCCGTCGGAGCTGGGCGAGGACGAGATACTGGTGGCGGTGGTGGCGAAGTCCGGGCAAACTGTGAGTGCCGCGGAAATCGCGCAGTGGTGCCGCGGGCGGCTGGCGCCGATGAAAGTGCCGCGCTTCGTCGCGATCGTGGACGATCTTCCGCATACGCCCACGCACAAGGTCGCGAAGGCGGCGATGAGATCGGACCGGACGCTCGTTGCGCGCGCCGTCGATCTCGCCGCGCCAGTGCCAAGGGAGAAAATCGCCGGTCCTTGAACGCGCCGGCGCGCACATAAGACGAGGAGGAAACGAATCATGACCACTTTCATTCGCGTTTTGCTCGGCACGCTGCTTGCGGTTACGAGCGGTTTGCCGTGGGCGCAGGGTGCCGCGGGCTTCCCCAATAAAGCGATCCGTTTCGTCATTCCCTATCCGCCGGGTGGAGGCACCGACACCATCGGGCGCCCGCTGGCGCAACGCCTGACCGAAAGGTTGGGCCAGCAGGTCGTCGTCGACAACCGCGGTGGAGCCGGCGGCGCAATCGGCATGGAGCATGTGGCCCGTTCGGCGCCCGACGGTTACACCATCGTCATGGCGCTCACGGCGCAGCTCGCCGTGAACGTGAGCCTCTACCAGAAGCTTCCTTATGACCCGGTGAAGGATTTCGCGCCGCTTACACTCCTTGCGGACGGTCCGTATGTCCTGGCGGTGCATCCCTCGCTGCCGGCGAAGTCGGTCAAGGAACTGATCGCGCTGGCGCGCGCCCGGCCGAACGAGATCGTGTACGCCTCGTCGGGGAACGGCAGTGGCGGCCATCTTGCGACGGTGCTTCTGAACACGATGACCGGCGTCAATATGCTCCATATCCCGTACAAGGGCGGGGGTCCGGCGCTGATCGACCTGCTCTCGGGCCAGGTGCAGGTTCTGTTTACGACTTACGCTTCGGGCGGAGGGCACATCCGCAGCGGCCGCGTGCGCGGCCTCGCGGTAACTACCGCAAAGCGCCCCGCCGCCATTCCGGATCTGCCGACGATTGCCGAGGCCGGTGTCCCGGGTTACGACTCCGGCGTGTGGTATTCCATTCTTGCTCCTGCCGGAACGCCGCGTGACGTCGTCGCCCGGCTCAATCGCGAACTGGTGGGCATACTGCAGGAACCGGACTTCCGGAAAATGCTGGTGGGGCGGGCCATCGAGCCGATCGGCAGCACGCCGGAGGCGCTTGGCGCGTTCATCAAGAGCGAGATCGTGAAGTGGGCGAAGGTGGTCAAGGACTCGGGCGTGCGCATCGACTGAGCCGCGTTTCAAGCTACAAAGCACACAGAGTTGAGGGGCAGGAATGCAGCACGTGGCTGAACGAAAAACACTGGGGCTCGCCATCGTCGGAGCGGGGCGCATCGGCACGCTGCGCGCGCGGCTGGCCATGGATCATCCGGCGGTGCATTACCTTGCCGTGTCGGACAGCGATCCGGACCGGGCGCGCAATCTGGCGCAGAAGGTCGGCGCGCAGTTTCATTCCGGCGACAACCGCGAAGTGATCGCGCGCCCCGAGGTGAACGCGGTCATCGTGTCCACCAGCGAGGGCGAACACATGGCGCCGGTCCTGCACGCCATCGAACTGGGCAAGCCGGTGCTGGTTGAAAAGCCGATTGCGCTGACGCTCGCCGATGCGGACGCCATGGTCGCGGCGATCGAAAAGGCCGGCGCCAACGTGCGCGTGGGCTACAGCCGCCGCTACAAGGAACGCTACCTCATCGCCAAGGAGCAGATCATTCAGGGCCGGCTCGGCAAGGTGGTCGGTGCCGCCGCACGCGTCTACAATTCGCGCTCCCAAGGGCTCGCGGTGCTCAAGCGCGACCGCCATGCGACACCCGTCGTGGACGCGCTCACCTATTACGTCGATCTCATGAACTGGCTGCTGGGGGACACGCCGATCGCCGAAGTCTACGCGCGCGGCCAGAGGGGCGTTCTGAAGGAAGCGGGCTACGACGCCGACGACGTGAACTGGGCGGTGTTCACTTACGCCGACGGCACCGTGGTCAATCTCGGAATCAGCTACGCGCTTCCGGAAAAATATCCGGCGCTCGGACACGCGGCGCGCGTCGAGGTGCTGGGCACCGGCGGCGTGATGATCCTCGACGACGATCACACCGACCAGCTCATGTACACCGAGAAGGGCATCCCGCACGTCTATCTGCCCGATCACACGGTCAACATGGTGTTCCTGCAGAGCGGCACGCCGGGCGACTGGGCGCTGGGCGAGCTGTGGGGGCCGATCGCGAACGAGACGCGCGCATGGCTCGATCACCTGGCGATGGCCAAGGCCTGCGTGCTGGCGACGCCGAAGGAAGCGCGCGCCAACCTCGAGGCGACGCTCGCGATCGAACGCTCGCTCGAGAGCGAACACGCGGTGACGCTGCCGCTCGCGCAGTAGGCGCCTCGATTGACCGTGCCGCGGGCGTTGACTAAACTCCGGTGCTCCGCGCTTCGTTTTCAAAACTCCAACAAGGACATCGTTCATGGCAACCAGGCTCAAGACCGTCGACACCCGTGAAAAGAAGAACCGCAAGTTGACCCGCAAGGACGTGCACAAGGCGGCGAAGCGGCTCAAGAACTGGGGGCGCTGGGGCAAGGATGACGAAATCGGCACGCTCAATCTCGTGACCCCGGATCACATCGTCGAGGCGGCGAAGCTCGTGCGCAAGGGCAAGGTGATCTCGCTGGCATTGAACTACGATCAGCACGGACCGCAGGGCGGCAAGAGCAAGTATCCGGCGCTCGGCCGCTTCAATCCGATTCACCTCATGACACGCACCGGCACCGACGCCTACTCGGGCGTCCTCGATCACCGCAAGATCCGCGGCACGGACGACATCATCATCATGCCGCTGCAATGCGGCACGCAGTGGGACGGACTGGGACACATCATGTATGAAGACTACATGTGGAACGGCTACGACTGCCGCAACGTCACGAGCGCCGGGGCGCAGAAGGGCGGAATCGAGAAGACCAAGGACAGGATGGTGGGCCGCGGCGTGCTGCTCGATGTCGCGCGCGCCATGGGCAGGAAGTGGCTGCCCGACGGGTTCGCCGTCACCAGCCGGATCCTCGACTTCACGGAAAAGAAGCTGAAGGTGGAAGTGCGCCGCGGCGATTACCTGATCGTGCGCACCGGACACGTCGAGCGCAAGCTCGCCGACAGGAACTGGGACGGCTATTCGGGCGGAGATGCGCCGGGCCTCGCGTTCGAGACACTGGATTGGCTGCGCAGGAAGGACGTGGCGGCGGTCGTGACCGATACCTGGGGCGTGGAAGTGCGCCCCAACGAGAGCGAGGACACCAACCAGCCGTGGCACTGGATCGCGATTCCGATCATGGGTCTCACGGTGGGCGAGATCTTCTATCTCGGGGATCTCGCGAAGGACTGCGCCGCCGACAAGCGCTACGAGTTCATGTTCGTCGCGCCCGCGCTGCCGATCACCGGCGCCGTGGGATCGCCGGTGAATCCTCTCGCCATCAAATGACGGCGAACGATGAACGCGGAACGCGGAACGACGAACGGAACACCGGGCATATCGAGAAGGCCTTCGATTTCGGCGGCATTCTTGATGCCGCCGCGCCCGTCGGCGGAGTTTCTCCGGCTTAATCGATACGCGTACCCGAGTCCTTGACCGCCTTCGCCAGCTTGCGGACTTCCTCGCGCATGAACGAGCCGAATTCCTGCGGCGTCGTGCCGAGCGGTTCGGCGCCGATGCCCGCGAGTTTTTCCCTGAATTCCGGTGTCCGCAGCGCCTTGACCAGTTCGCCGTTGAGGCGGGAAATGATTTCGCGTCTCGCTCCCGCCGGCGCGACCAGCCCGTACCAGCCGATGTATTCGTAGCCGGGGACGGATTCGGCGATCGTCGGCACGTCGGGAACGAGAGGCGTGCGTTTCGTGCTGCTCACGCCGAGCGGCCTCAATCTGCCCGACTTGACCATCGGCAACACCGCCGGGATGACCGCAAACACGAGGTGCACCTGTCCGCCCATTACTTCGGTAATAGCCGGGGTGACCGACTTGTAGGGCACGTGCACCATATTGATGCCCGTCAGAGTCTTGAAGATCTCGGCGCACAAGTGAGGGGGCGACCCGCTGCCGCCGGAACCGAAGCGAAGCTCCCCCGGCTTTGCTTTCGCCAGCGCGATCAATTCGCTGACGCTCTTCGCCGGCACCGACGGATTGACCACCAGAAGAAACGGGACAGACCCCAGAAGGCTGATGGGCGCAAAATCCTTGAGTAGATCGTACTTGAGGTTAGGAAACACGTTGTGCACGATGGCGTGCAGCGACGTGGCCATCATCAGCGTGTAGCCGTCGGGCGCCGCGCGCGAGGCGATCTCCGCGCCGATGGTGCCGGTCGCGCCGGCTCGGTTGTCGATCACCACCTGCTGACCCCAGGCGTCGGTTAGCTTTTGTCCGACGAGCCGGGAGAGGATGTCCGGACCGGAACCCGGCGCGGCGGTCGCGATGATCCGGATGGGTTTGTTCGGATAATCCGGCGCCGCTTTTGTTGAGGCCGCCCGCACTGGCGTGCCTGCGGCGGCCGCAAGTGCCGCGGCGAGCAGCCAGGCTGCAACGCACGTGAACGACGGCGAGAAAATATTCCGGGGATACCTCCCGGACATGCTCCACGATTGCCACGCGCTGCACTTCATCGAGACCTCCTCTTGTGATTTCGGCATTATTGCGACGCCTTCGACCGGACCACCATTGAAGCGGCAACGGAATTATTTGTCCGCAGATCATTCCGCCGCGGACGACGAATGTCAATGGGCCGCGCACATGGCTGCCACGGGCACAGGAGACTTCCGAACCGGAATCTCCCGTTGCCGTAAGGGCCTGCGGCGCGATATTATCGAATCCACGTTCAGAACAGGTCGCCTCGTCCCCGCTCCCGCTTCCGTACCTTGAAGATTCTTGTCCATTCCGACCTCGACCCGGGGCGCCTGCGCGCGCAGTACGACAAGGTGGTCGAGATGCTCGCGCGCGAGGATTATCTTGCGCTGGGCGTAAGACGGTCCATCTTCCTCGACGAGGAACGCGCCGGTGTCTACGATCTCTTTGAGCGCTATCTGCGCTGGATCGCGGAGTCGGGGCTCTACCATTCCAACATGGTCTCGCAGCGCTATCTCGCCGCAGCGAAGCCGCGCTACGACTTTGTCGTGGTTGACGAGGTCCAGGACATCACCAACGTGCAGCTCGCGCTCGTCCTGCGCCTGCTGCGCCGCGCGGGCGAATTCCTGCTTTCGGGCGATTCCAATCAGATCGTCCACCCCAACTTCTTCTCCTGGGCGCAGTTGAAGACGCTCTTCTTCACGACCTCCGCGCTCGACCCGGCCTCGCTCGTCCACGTGCTGCGCACGAACTACTGCAATGCCGCGGCCGTGAACGACCTTGCCAACCGGCTGCTGCGGATCAAGCAGCGGCGCTTCGGCTCGATCGACCGCGAAAGCAATTACCTGGTGGAAACGGCCTCGCGCGAAGCGGGGATGGTGGAACTCCTTGCGCACGACCCGAAGCTGCTCGCGGAACTGAACGCGAGAACGCGTCAGTCCATGCGCTTCGCCGTGCTCGTTCTGCGCGAGGACATGAAGACCGCGGCGCGCGCGCGAGCGGATCGAACTCGCGGAGCAGAAGTCCTCGCGCGAGGAATGGCAACAGGAGGCGCACCGGCTGGAACAGCAGGGCAAGCTCGACCAGGCCGAAGCGGTGCGCCGCACGGTACTGCACACGCAGGCGGTGCCGTGGTCCGTGCTCGACGGCGAAGCGCTTGCCGCGCTGGCGGAACGCGCCCTCGATCCGCAGAGCGTTTCGAACAAGCCGCGCCAGCAGCTCTACGAATACGCGGTGCTGAACGACGAGCCGGCGTGGGTCGCGCGGCTTGCCGCGGTGCGGTTCGAACCCGCGCGCGGCGCGCTCGCATTCGCCGAAGAACGTGAAGTGCGGCTCATCGAGACCGGCGCCAACCTCGTGCGGCGCCACTACGCGGCCTACGAGGGCCGCAACTTCAAGGAAGTGCTGCGCCAGGTGGCCCAGTATGGCCCCGATTTCCGCAACCCCTTCAACCAGACGCCGCTCATGATCGCCGCGCAGCGCGGCAACGTGGCGCTCACGGAGACGCTGCTTGCACGCGGCGCGGATGTCGAGCTCGCGGACAATCACGGCCGGCTCGCGTACCACCACGTCCTGCTGCGCGCCTTGCTCGATGCCGCGTACGCCGCGGGACCGTTCGCCGATCTGCATCGGCTGCTCGCGCCGCCGGCCGTGGACGTGATGGTAGAGGAGCGCCTCGTCAAGCTCGACGCGCACCTGATCGAGTACTTTCTGTTCAACGCGATGCTTGCCCTGATGCAGCACCGCCTCAACTACCCCAAATGGTGGCGCGTGGGCCTCAAGGTGGACGACTTCGTGGAACCGGCGCACGCCTTTCCGGAGAGTGTCCTGCCGGAACGCCGCAAACGGCGCGCCTATCTCAGCGGCGTGCTGGCGCGGAACGAAATCTCGCGCGACTACGCCTACAACCGGAGACTCTTCGCCCGCACTTCGCACGGGTTCTACGTGCTGAACCCCGCGCTTTCACTGCGCCAGGGCGAGGGCTGGACGCCGATATACGAGCGTCTGAATCCGCCGCGGATCGATCGCTACCTCGGGCACCGCGAGCGCATCGAGAAAATCGTGGCGTTCCAGGCGGAATACGCGCGCAACCCGGATGCGGCGTTCGCCGCGCTCGACGCCCAATTCGTCGAGGCGGATCCGGCATCGGACGAGACGCCTGACCGTCCGGGCGGCGCAGCATCCGCGTAACGTAAGCGTTGAACGGCGCGAGCAGGCGCGCGCAGCGACGCTTGTGAGCGTCCGTTTTCGAACGTGCCGTTCGGCCTTGCGGGTTTTGTCATTTGGCGAGCAACTTCCTGACCTGATTGAGCGTGAAAGGCGGGTTGCTCAGATGAACGACCCGATGGCAGTTGGCGCAGAGAATCGCAAGGTCTTCCATTCGCGTTCGGGTGTTGTGCTCTACCTCGGACAATGGCAGTAAATGGTGAACCTCGCAGTAGTCGCTGGCAGCACTGCCGTAAGCGCGACAGAAAGAAAACCCGCAAACCTCGCAGTCGAGCGACGCCGCTTGCTTCTTCTTGTTGCGCACGACAGTCTGATTCCGTTCGCGCTGAAGGTGCAAGACCAGTCGCCGACGCCCTTCGGTGGCGGCGACGGTGTGAATGTCCACGTCAAGGCTGGGAGATGCGTCCGAGTCAGCGACGCGCACATAACCGGGAATCGCTGAAATACCGGGCTTCGGAACGCTGATTTGCTTACCGACGCTGATGTGCGGGGAGGTCCGATACTCCTCCTCGGTCGCAAACAGAACGTAGCCGCGGGCGTCGAACAACGCCGCCGGGAACTGGGCCAGCGTGGCATACCAGTGACCATCGTCACTGTAGCGAACTTGGGCTGCGCCAACACCCCAGGCCTCATTGAGGCGGACGGCCTTATCTCTATTCAGCGCAGCCTTGGTTCTTCTGTCCATACGTGACGCGTAGCAATGCCTAACGCCGCGGCTCAGGCGCGGCGGCGACCTGGCGCCAAGATCCAATCGGAGCATCACCGATCGAGCGAGCAAACTCCCCGCCGTCGACTGGAGCCGTCGTATTAGGCATGCCGCACCATTGACCTCACAGCTGACAATTCTCGGGTCTCTCCCCCACGATGGATCATTCGGTGACAGTTGGCGCACACTACGGCAAGGTCATCGAGCGTTGTCCGAACCTCAGCGGACGTATCAGAGAGCGCCAAACGATGGTGGACCTCGCAGAACCCATCTCCGAGACTCCCGTAGCACTCACGGAAGTCGAACCCGCACACTTCACAAGCGAGGCGACCTTCGGACTCCAGTACAGCGCGCTTCTTTCGTTCGATCAGAGCGCGGTTCCGTTCACGAATTAGGTGTTGCACGAGCATCCTGCGACCCTCAGTGGTCGGCTCAGGCAGATCCAGCATCTCTGGCGGGCTTTCGGGCGAAACTACTTCTGCAGAGGAGAGCCACCGCGGTGTGCGGCAGATCACATACGACCGGATGTATCCCGCGGGGATGCGGCGCCCTGTGTCTGCGACGGTGAGTTGAGTCTTCAGCGGCGGCCTGGCCAGCTTCTCAAGGTGGCTTGCCACCACAGTTGTGTGAGGCTTCCCGTCTGTTGAGACAAGGCGAATGTCGTCAATCTGTCCCCTGAATATCAGGTGCCTTGTGGCGCGTGCATCCGCAAACACGACCGGCAGGACAAGCCGACCGTGTTTCGCCAGAGCGAGCTCCTTTGCTGCCTGAGCCCAGCTTTTGCCTTCCGCAAATGAGAACTGATCCCCCTGTCGCCAATCCTCCTCGAGTGCGTCGCCGTGACGGATCGCGTATACGCAGACGTCGTGAACCGCGACGGGTTTGTCGTCCTGTGATTCGAAAGCTCGTTCCAGCTCCGCGACTATCTCTTTGCTCCGTATCCGATTGAAGCCGAAGCTGAAGTTATTCTGCTCCCGGAGCAGCGCTCGGAACCACGGCCTTGCTGTGACATCAATGGACGGGCGAAATGGTGTGCCTGGACCGATTATGCCAAAGCCGTCTGATTCAGCGCGAACCTCGGATGGCGCGAACACACCCGCAAGCGAGAAGGTGGTGGCGGCCCCGTCACGCTTACCGACAACAACCCAGACTCGATTGCCAAGGGCACGGCGCAGAACGCTCTCGGCTTTCCGGCTGAAGAAATGGAATCGCTCGGTGGGCTCATACTCGTGCCCCATCAACTCAATGCTGTGGTAGGCAATGTAGTGGTCCATGATAGAGGAACGCGCCAGTCAGTCTAACGTGGAGCTAACCAGCCTGCGCGGCCTTACGCGCAGGTCCGGTTGAGCGCAGGGTGTACGCCCGACATGGGCATGAGCTTATGGGGTGAAAGTCCCCTGTGGGAGGACATC
>JACQOJ010000092.1 GCA_016202605.1 Betaproteobacteria bacterium | reverse complement strand
CGATCCTCGTTTTCCGCTGCTGTTCGATCCACAAACGGCCGGGGGACTATTGGCGGCGGTGCCGGGTGATCGGGCTGCCGCCTGCGTTGCGGAGCTGAAGAGCTTGGGCTACTCCGCTGCCACGGTGATCGGCCGTGTGCTGCCCCGCAGCGAGCGGCTCGCTCCCGTGACGATAGCGAGCTAGGCGGAAAACGCTGTTGGCAACCGCAGCCTGGCGTGTGCATGGCGGCGGTCGTGGACGTCGTTCACTTCCGGCGGCTGGGAAAAATCGACTGCACGCGTGTCGTGTACCGAAAGCGATTAAGCGCACGGTGAAACGGGGACGGGAGTGGCGACTAGCCAGTTCTGCGATGCTCTCATTTCCGTGTCGGAACACGGCGATAGGCCCCTGGTCCCATCCCAATGGCTTTCTTGAAAGCCTTGCTGAAAGCCGCTTCCGATTGATAGCCGACCTGCTCGGCGACCGCGGCAGTGCCGAGGCGCGATTCGCTCAGCAATTCGCGCGCTTTTCGCATGCGCCACGAAGTCAGATATTGCATCGGCGTTTGTCCGACGAGCTGATTGAAGCGGGCGGCGAACGCCGAACGTGACATGCCGATGCGCTGCGCGAGGCTTGCCAGGCTCCACGGCTGCTGCGGGGTTTGATGCATGAGCTGCAACGCCGCCCCGATCTGTTTATCCGCGATAGCGGCCAGAACGCCCTGCGGCGCTTCGGTTTGCGCGATGTGGGCCCGCACCATCTGAACGAATAGCACTTCGGCCAGCCGATTGACGACCGCTTCCGACCCCGGCTTCGCCGTTCTCGTTTCGTGGATCATGAAATTGATCGCAGTCTGCAGCCAGGCGAAATCGTAACTGTCGGTGCCGCGGATATGAATGAGGGAAGGCAGCGCGGCCACCAGCGGATGCGGGTGTTCGCGATCGATCCGGAAGTAACCGCACAGCACGGTCGCGGGCAGGCCGCTGCCGCCGTAAGTGACGGGCCCATAGTGGTCCAGATTCTGCCCCTGCAGGATTTCTTCCGCGGGCAGCGCCGCCCCTTCCGGCGCATCGACCAGGCTGTGGGCGTCGCCGTGGGGGAAAGCCACCAGGTCGCCGCCCTGGAGCGGAATCGGCGCGCTGCGCCCGGACACGCGCAGCCAGCAGCTTCCCCTGACGATGATGTGAAATTCGGCCACCGGCGTGGGCTTGATCTCCATGCCCCACGGCGCCGAGAACTCGCAGCGGAAATAGACGCCGCCGCCCAGATGGACGGACCGCAATATGTCGCTTAATACATCCATGGTCTCTGTGCTGGACGAACGAACACAATTTATCGACTTATTAGCATTTATCGTAGTTTAATACAAGACTATAGTCTGCGCCGTCCCGCTCGAATCGCATTCACTTGCGGGATAACCAACCTCAAACCGAACCAGGAGAATCAAGATGTCGAGATTGAATGTTGTTAAACCGGCTCAGGCGACCGGCCAGACCAAGGCGCTGTACGAGGCCATCACGGGCGTGATTGGCGCTGTCCCGAATATTTATCAGGGTATTGGCAACAGCCCGGCGGCCCTGGAGGGCTTGTTGCATATCGGCGCCGTCCTCGAAAAAGGCGAACTGACCGCTGCCGAGACCGAAGCTGTGAAGCTTGCCGTGAGCGAGACGTATGGGTGCAATTATTGCCTCGCCGCGCATACCCTGCTCGGCAAAAAGGCGGGACTCACCGATGCGGAGACCCTCAACATCCGGCGCGGTTCGGCAGGGTCGCCGCGACTCGGGGCGCTGGTGAAATTCGTGAACGCCGCGATCCAGCCCAAGGCACGCATATCGGACGAGGATCTGCGCGCGGTGAAGGCGGCGGGCTACAACGACACGCAAATTACCGAGGCGCTGCTCGTGATCGCGCAGACGGTGTTCACCAATCTGTTCAACCGCGTTCACCAGACGCCGCTGGATTTTCCCGCGGCGCCGAGCCTGTGAGCAAGAAAGGAGATTACGAACATGCCACTCGTTCAGATCACGGGCATCGGGGGTTATCTCACGCTGGAGCAGAAGCAGGAGATGATCCACAAGGTGACGGACGCAGTGCTGGCCGTCGAGGGTGAAGGCTTGAGGCAGGTGACTTGGGTGACCATCGAGGACGTGCAGCCGGGTGCCTGGGGCGTCGGTGGCCGGCCGGTTACCGCTGAGGACCTTCGCGCTCTGGCGCGGCGAAAGGATGCCGCGTAAACAAAAGGAGCGGCGTCCGCTGAGGCGGTGCGCCGCTCCGCCGCATGTCAGGAAATGAACCCGATGACTGGATCACGATCGGGCCCTGGCGGGCCGCCATGTCGACTTCTGGCAACTTACCGGCGCTGCGCTCGACTTCGCGATGGAGAGCTTGAAGCTCGATGATCCGGCGCTGCGGGAGCGACTGATGGGACTCTACCTGAACCTTAACCCGTATCCGGAAGTCAGCGAAACTTTGACGCGACTCAAAGCGGGAGGCCCGAAGCTCGCAATCCTGTCGAATGGCCGGGATGCGTTCTCGGCCAAGGCGTTCGGCTTGCGCGTGGCTTGGTACAACCGTTCCGGACAGGTACCCGAACGTATTCCCGAGCGGCCCGACGCGGAGATCGCACGCTGTCCGCCCTGCCGGAAGTCGTCGGCGCGTAACGGAACCGCTGCGGCCCGGCAATTCCAGCCCCGGCATTTACTGCGGCGCCCGGGTGGGCTTCTCGGGCTGGCGGGCGGACCGCCGAAGAAACCTTGTCACAATTCCAGGCGGTCGGCATCATGTGTTAAACTGGAACGCACATTCCAAAACGTCCCGGATGGCATGAGTAACTGGCGGCTTATATGAAGACGCAGTCTCGAGGAGGTCTCATGTCGCACACGCGATACATTGGGGGCATCGCATTGCTTTCTGCGATGACCGGGGTGATTGCGGTCCCGGGGCCGGCTCAGGCCCAAGCCTATCCGTTCAAGCCGGTGAGAGTCGTCGTGGCGATGGGGGCTGGCGGTGCGGCCGACTTGCTTACGAGGACGATCACGCCGGCGCTGAGCGAGCGTCTGGGCCAGCAGTGCGTTGTCGATGACCGGCCCGGCGCCAACGGGGTCCTCGGTCAGGATATCGTCGCCAAGGCGAACGCCGACGGATACACGCTGCTCGTGCAGTCGATTGCAATGGCGATCAACGCGAGTCTCTACAAGCTGCCGCACGACACACTGCGTGACTTCGCGCCCATCACGCGGCTCGCTACGACGGGGCTCATACTCGTCGTCAATCCTTCGGTCCCGGCGCGCAACGTCAAGGAGCTCATTGCGCTCGCCAGGGCGCAACCAGGCGCCCTCAACTACTCGTCATTCGGCAACGGCAGCATTGCACAGATCGCCGGCGAAACCTTCAAGATCATGACGGGCACGAAGATCGCGCACGTCGCCTACAAGACCTCGCCCGCTGCCGTGACCGACACGATCGCCGGTCAGGTCCAAATGGTATTCGCAGGTATCCCGTACTCGATGGGACACGTGAACGCCGGCCGCCTCAGGGCGCTGGCGGTAAGCATGCGGGAACGTTCGCCACTCGCGCCCGAAGTGTCGACCATGATCGAGGCGGGCGTCAAGGATTTCGAGGTCGTGTCCTGGTTCGGTGTCTGGGCTCCGGCGAAAACTCCCAAACCGGTCATCGACCGCCTGCACCAGGAAATCATGCACGCCCTCAACACACCAGAAGTACGCAAGTCACTCGCGGCCCGCGATTTCCGGCCCGTTGGCAGCGTGCCCCACAAGTTTGCGGCGTTCGTCAGGGCGGAAGTCGCAAAGTATGCGCGCCTGGTCAAGGAGGCGGGCATTAAAGTCGATGGTTAACGCGCGGCGTCAGGAGGTGAAGGCCATGGGGCGCGGTTCGATAATGCTGCCTGGCTGCCGTACCGCAGCCGCTCGTATAAAGGTGGACTGACTCGCTGTCAAACCGAAAGGAGGAGAGAACATGAAATACCTGGCAGCTCTGCTATGTGCGTTCTTCGCGTGCGGTGCGGCCCTTGCGCAGGACGCGTACCCGGCCAAACCCATTACAATCGTGTCGCCTTTCCCGCCGGGCGGCACATCGGACTTGACCGCCCGCCAGATCGCTCCCGTCCTCGAGCGCATTTTCAGGCAACCGGTCGTGGTGCAGAACCGGCCGGGCGCCGCAGGCGCCACGGGAGCGCAGGTCGTCGCCAATTCGCCGCCTGACGGCTATACGCTGATCCTGCATCTCGTGAGCATTTCGGCGCTTCCCGAACGCGACAAGCTTTTCGGCGCAAAGCCGGCCTACACGCGCGATCAATTCATCGGCATCGCACGGCTCACCGCCGATCCGCCGATGCTGGTCGTGCACCCCTCTCTTCCTGCGCGCAATCTGAAGGAGTTTGTTGCGCTGGCGCGAAATAAACCGGGGGAGATGATCTACTCGTCATCGGGTTTGTACGGCGCTTCGCACGTTCCCTACGAGATGTTCTTGCAGGCGGCGAAGCTGAAGATGCGTCACTTGCCCACGACCGGCGGCGCGCCGGCCATGACTGCGGTGCTCGGCGGGCATGCGGTGAGCTGGGCCTGCCCGCCGAATATCGCAGCGCCCCATCTTGCAAGCGGCAAGGTGCGTGCGCTTGCGCACTGGGGCAACAGGCGCCTCGATTCTTTCCCCAACGTGCCGACATTCAGGGAACAGGGCCACGACATCGAGTACTACTTGTGGGGCGGCCTCTTCGCACCAAAAAACGTTCCGCCGCATGTTTTCACGAGCTTGCGCAACGCGGTGCGCCAGGCGGTGAGCGACGCCGACTTCATCAAAGGCATGGAGAAAATACGGACGCCGGTCGCCTATCAGGATGCTGATGAGTTCAACGTCTGGTGGGAGAAGGATGCGCAAAAGCTCGCGCAGGTCGTCCGGCGCATCGGTAAGCTGGCCGAACGATGACCGCGTGAGAGAGTGATGGATTTCCGGCGCGCATGTCGGAACACGACATTTCCCGTGATCCGTTCCGGGATTGCGCGCCTTGTATCGATGCCTGCCATGGTTGGCGATCTTGAACCCCTGCGGCAGGGGACGCTCTGGCGCAGGCGTTTCTCGCGGCAATAGATCCGGCGCGCCGAATGTCGCGCTGCCACGGTAATATCCTGCGCCTTCCACAGCGGCCGTGGTCCGATCCGCTGTAAGGCTCGCACCGCTTCCCCGGTCTTACCTGGCGCGGGAGAGATATTGCCATCATGAACGTTTCCGATAACGCGCGGCACGACTTGATGATGAAACATTTTGCCGGGCTTCCGGCTGCCACGCTGGCGGCCAAGGCATGTTTTCGTCGCCCTGCCCGGAGCCTGCCGGCGCGAGTCACGCTTGACAGTTCCGCCGTGGATGCAATGACGGATTTCAAGCACGTCATCGCTGTCACGATCGAGCCCCGGGCAAACATCGACGAGGCGAACCGCAAAATGATCGAGAACGGCATTCGCATGTTGCTCGTCGTGGAGGATCCGGATTCGGTCTTGGGGATCGTCACCGCCGGCGACATGCTCGGCGAAAGGCCGATGCAGATTGTCCAGGAAAGGGGTATCAGGCACTCCGACATCGAGGTACGCGATATCGTCACCTTGCACGCGATGTTGGAGGTAATGCAGATGCGTGATGTTCTTAACGCGCGCGTGGGCCACGTCGTCGCTACCCTCAAGCGTACCCAACGGCAGCACGCGCTTGTCGTCGAACCGAACGACGGTGACGCCTGTCAGGCAGTTCGCGGAATGTTCTCCGCTTCCCAGATCGCACGGCAACTCGGGGTGCCCGTTCATGTCGGCAATGTCGCCCGCACCTTTGCGGAAATCGAAACGTTGCTCAACCATTAGAGCATGTAAGGTTTTTCGTGCCGTTCCGGTCTACTACGTAGGTGCCGGTAGCGGGGATTGCGGTCCGGCCAGGGCAACCGTTTCGACGCGACAGTTGTCCCGGCAGGATCGCATTGACGCCTTCCTGGCGCTCCGTCTCGAGGAATTTGGACCGCACCCCAGCGCGAGTTTGGGGCTTTAGAACATGAAAAATCAAGGAGATCATCTATGCAGAAGAAACTCATTGCAGTGGCGGTAGCGGGCGCTCTCGGTGCTCCGGCGGCGGCCCTGGCGCAAGCCGGCACGGTGCAGGTATTCGGCACGCTCTACCTCGAATACGGCTACGTGGATCAGGGTACCGGCACGAACGGTGCCCGCAACAACGTCGATATCATGCAAACGCCGAATAGTGAAATCGGCTTCAAAGGTGAGGAGAAGCTGGGCGGCGGGATTTCGGCATGGTTCCAGTGCGCAAGCACTGCTGATCTGCGCGGGCAGTCCCCGGAAGGCTTCTGCAGCCGCAACAGCGCGATCGGCCTGAAGGGCAGCTTCGGCAACATCTTCATGGGCCGCTGGGATACCCCGTTCAAGCGCACGCTTGGCCCGAACCGCGTCGGTTCGAACAGCACCGGCCTGTGGGGTGCGGCGTTCCTATTGTCGGGTGGTTCGACGAGCACGGTCAATGCCAGCTCACGTGCGGCGTTCCAACGCCGTCAGAGCAACTCGGTGAACTACGAGAGTCCGACTTTCAGCGGCTTCCAGGTGATGGGTGCATTCAGCTCGACCAACGGCGCAACGGCTACCACCACCGCACAGACAGGCGCCAAACCCCGCGTTTATTCTTTGGCCGCGCAATACCGCAATGGCCCGATCTACATTTCCGGAGCCTATGAACGTCACAACGAGTTTGCCGGCACGGCAGGTGGCGGCGACGACAAAGGCTGGCACATCGGCGCGAACTACACCTTCATGGGCAAGGTCAAGGTCGGCGGTGTGTTCACGGAGCAGAAATTCAGTACCTCCGCCGCCACCGAAGGCAAGGTCAAGGCCTGGACCGTGGGCGTGGATTGGAGCATTCAAGGCCCGCATGGCTTGAGGGCGTCTTACACCAAGGCCGACGACGTGACCGGCACCAGCACGGTGACAGTGGCGGGGAGCGGCTCGACGCGTCCGGCGGCGGGGCCCGACACCAGCGCCGATCTGTGGACGATCCAGTATGTCCACGGGTTCTCGAAACGCACAGAACTCACCCTTGGTTACGCGAAGCTGGACAATGATGCGGCAGCGTCCTACACGCTGGGCGGTCTCTCGGGATCGGCAGCGGGCAACAACCAGGATGCCTGGGGCTTGGGCTTGAAGCACCGATTCTGACGCCACCCTCCTTGGCGGCAACGGGCGCTGCGGCGCCCGATTTTTTGGTGCGCTCGGCGGGGCGTATCTGCTTGCGGGCAAGTATTGACGGATGCGGATCAATGCGATTTCTCATACCCGCTTACGATCAGGTCAAGTCCCCCGCTGCGCAGCGCGGCAAGCGTCCTGCGCGCACAGCGCGGAGCCCGCCGCGGTCAGCTCGACGCCTTTCGGCGTTCACTTGCAATGGCCCGCAGCTCATCGAAAAGCGGAGCGTAGGGTTCAAACCAGCGCCTGCAGTAAGCGACGAACTCCGGCCCGTGGATTTGCTTCGGCAAGGACGTTTCCTCCCGAACGAAGATCCCCTTGCGCTTGAGCAGCTCATTGCCGGGCTGGTCGGCATAGGCCGGCGGAACGCGTGTCAGCTTGTCGCCCAGTATGTCGTGTCCCTTGGCTTCCGCGCGCGCGACCATTTTGATCAATTGCCGGGCAACGTTCTCATGGGCGACGGCGCTCCGGTAAGTCGCCAACGTCCGGCCGTCGAGCTCCTTGACGCCGACTCCGAGACGCAGTCGTTTGGTGTCGAATTCGACATAGAAGAGCGGTCCGGTGCATTTCGAGGAGGCTGCGGTGTCCCTATCTCGAAGGCGAATATCGTGAAAGTGGATTCCAATTTTCCTTTTGAAAGCAAGTTCATCGAAATCGAACGGTTCAGGATTCATTACATTGAACATGGCCGTGGCGCACCGATTCTGTTCGTCCACGGAAACCCGACATCTTCCTATCTCTGGCGAAACGTCCTGCCGAAAGTCGCAGAGGCGACCGGGCGCCGGGGCATAGCCTTGGATTTGCTGGGATTCGGAAAATCCGACAAGCCCGAGATCGATTCCATCGGACGATTTTCCTTCTTCGCTGAGACATCTCGAAATTCTCAAGCGAGAAGTGCCGCAGTTCACGATCAGGGAGTTCGGTCTCGGACACCATTTCCTGGCCGAGGAGAATCCGGAAAGACTCGCCGATGTCATTGCCGAGTGGATCCGGGAGATGGCGTTATCCAGCAGACTTCCGGCGGATTAAGGGGGCACCGTGGCGTTTGACGAAAAGCTTGCCGATAGAGTTCGTCAGTTGCTCAAGGACAAGAGGGAGATCAGTGAAAAAAGAATGTTTGGCGGCATGGCGTTTATGGTGAAGGGCAAGATGTGTTGCGGCGTCCTGAACGATGACCTGGTAGCGCGCGTCGGCGCGGAGAATTACGAGGATGCGCTTAAGGTACCATATGTTCGCCCGATGGATTTTACCGGCCGCCCCATCAAGGGGTACGTCTATGTCGGGCCTAAGGGAACGCGAACCGATCTCGGTCTGAGAAAATGGGTCCTCCAGTCCGTCGATTTTGCCGCTTTGTTGGCAGGCAAGCGAAAAAGAACCCGATGAGACAGAGTGAACGGAGCTGGCTGAGACATGGCTAGATTTTGGGATCGGCCCCCCCAGTAGCACGTCGTTAGCCCTGCTTGTTGTGCCAGACGGCTTCTTAGTGCAAATGACGGTGCGGCTGACCCGAGCAGTAGCAATTGTTTGCCTGGTTGCTGCCGGGACTCCTGGGTGTTCTGAGTTGGATTATCGGGCGTTTCAGGCGGCCCACGACTCCATGCGCCCCGGCATGACCATTCGAGAGGTCTTTGAAGCGGGACTCGCTGGCTATTTGATCCGTATGGGAATCAAGAACGTTGCTGGTAGCCCCCTGTCCAACAGGCGACCCGCTGGCGGAGATTGTGCACGACATGTGCTGGACATAAGTCATTTTGAAGATTTCCCGTGGAACTTCGGGATGTTCCGGGTCCGAGTGTATTGCGGCGCGAATGCCCCTTCGGCAACGCAGGTCATTCAGGCGGCGTCGTTCAAGGACACGGAAGGTTTTCTGCGCGCGCTCGGTACTGTCTATGTGCCGTGGACGAGGTCTATGAGATTCCGAGTTGAATCTCCCCCGCTGCAAATCGGGGGAGTCTATGACCACTATGAATTTGAGACCGACGAGAACGGAGAGGTCTCAAAAGTTTCACTGGTCATCCTGTCACCTTTTCGGCGAGGAAAATAGCGACACCGGGCCATGGCCCGGAGCGACTGCCGAAGCAATGCCGGCGATCCAGTTGCCGACGGTCGCGTGAATCGGATCATTAGTGACGACTCCCCACTCGCGTATTCCCCGGCCGGTCGCCTGTTTGCGCGTTGACCCCAACCCTCTGATTGCGTTAACCTTTCGGTTTGGCCGGAAAAGCGCCTTCAGGGCATGTCGAAGTCGTCGAAATCCCAGCACACACAAACGTTCGAGTCGGCGTTGGCGGAACTCGAGGGTATCGTCAACCGCATGGAAGCGGGCCAGATGCCGCTCGAACAGTCGCTCGCATCCTATAAGCGGGGGGCGGAACTGCTCAAGTTCTGCCAGGCCGCGTTGCAGGACGCACAGCAACAGGTCAAAGTTCTCGAGGAAGGCATCCTCAAAAACCTCGGCTCGGCCGAACAGTAGACGCGTGAGCCTGCCCGCAGATTTCCACAGCTGGGCGCATGCCCAGCAGAGTCGCATTGAATCCACGCTGCAAGGGGTGCTGCCCTCGCCGGATATCGCTCCCCGGCGCCTGCACCAGGCAATGCGTTACGCCGTGCTGGGCGGGGGCAAGCGTGTGCGGCCGCTGCTTGCTTTCGCTGCGGGCGAGCTCGCCCGGGCCGACGCCGGGCGCGTCGCGATTGCCGGCGCGGCGGTGGAGATGATCCATGCGTATTCGCTGACCCACGACGACCTGCCGTGCATGGACGACGACGTGCTGCGGCGCGGGCGGCCGACGTGCCACGTCGAATTCGATGAAGCGACCGCGCTGCTGGTGGGGGATGCGCTGCAGAGCCTCGCGTTCCAGCTCGTTGCGGAGTACCGCCTCGCCGATGACCCTGCCGTTCAGCTGGAGATGGTGAAGCTGCTTGCCGCGGCCGCGGGCTCGCGCGGCATGGCGGGCGGTCAGGCGATCGACCTGGAGGCTGTCGGCAAGACCCTTTCCGTTCCGGAACTCGAGTTCATGCACATCCACAAGACGGGCGCGCTGATCCGCGCGGCGACACTGCTCGGCGCCCGCTGCGGAAACAGTCTTGACGACAGGGCGCTCGGCCAGCTTGACAACTTCGCGAAATGCGTCGGGCTCGCCTTCCAGGTGGTCGACGACGTGCTCGACGCGGAGGCCTCGACCGCGACGCTGGGGAAAACGGCCGGCAAGGACGCACAGCAGGACAAGGCGACCTACGTAAGCGTCATGGGTGTGGCGGAGTCCAGGTCCCTCGCCGGGGAACTCAGGCAGGAGGCGCTGAAGGCGCTTGAGGAGTTCGGCGATCAGGCGCTGCGATTGCGGCAACTGGCGGACTTCATCGTATTGCGGAAATTTTGAAGGCTGAAACTCAATGGACGCAAGGGACGACCAGGACAGGCCTGGCGGTTTATGAATCATGTATGAGCTGTTGAAGACGATCAACTGGCCGCATGAACTGCGGCAGCTTGAAAAGAGCCAGCTTCCGAGGCTGGCGGAAGAGCTGCGCGCCTTTCTGCTCGAGTCGGTAAGCCAGACCGGGGGGCATCTGTCGTCCAATCTCGGCACGGTCGAGTTGACCATCGCGCTGCATTATGTGTTCGACACGCCGCATGACCGGCTGGTGTGGGACGTCGGTCACCAGACCTACGGGCACAAAGTGCTCACCGGGCGCCGCGAGGGGATGAAGAAGCTGCGGATGTGGGGCGGGCTGTCGGGGTTTCCCCGGCGTGAAGAGAGCGAATACGACACGTTCGGCACGGCGCACTCGAGCACTTCAATCAGTGCGGCGCTGGGAATGGCGGTGGCATCCAAGCTGCAGGGCGAGAAGCGCCACGTCGTGGCGATCATCGGCGACGGAGCCATGAGCGCGGGAATGGCGTTCGAGGCGCTCAACAACGCGGGTGCGGAGGATGTCGACCTGCTGGTGATACTCAACGACAACGACATGTCGATCTCGCCGCCCGTCGGCGCGCTCAACAAGTATCTGGCGAAGCTCATGTCGGGCCGTTTCTACGCGGCCGCCAAAGGTTTGGGCGAAAAGATGCTGGGCGAGCTCGCGCGGCGTGCCGAGGAGCACGTGAAAGGCATGGTCATACCGGGGACCCTGTTCGAGGAATTCGGCTTCAACTACATTGGTCCGATCGACGGCCACGATCTCGACGCCCTGATCCCGACGCTGAACAACATCAGGCAACTCAGGGGTCCCCAGTTCCTGCACGTGGTGACGCGCAAGGGCCAGGGCTACAAGCTCGCCGAAGCCGATCCGGTGCTCTATCACGGTGTGTCGAAGTTCGACAAGGTGAACGGCATCGCGGGCGGGAAGTCCGGCGGCAAGCAGACCTATACGCAGGTCTTCGGGAACTGGTTGTGCGACATGGCGGCGCAGGACAGGAGGCTGGTCGGCATCACGCCGGCGATGCGGGAGGGGTCCGGGATGGTGAAGTATGCGGAGCTCTATCCTGACCGCTACTTCGACGTGGGGATCGCCGAGCAGCACGCGCTTACCTTCGCCGCGGGGCTCGCGTGCGAGGGATACAAGCCGGTGGTGGCGATCTACTCGACTTTCCTGCAGCGCGCTTACGACCAGCTCATACACGACATCCAGATCCAGAACCTGCCGATCGTATTCGCGATCGACCGCGCGGGACTGGTTGGCGCGGACGGCGCGACACACAACGGGAGCTTCGACCTCACCTATCTGCGCTGCCTGCCCAACATGACCGTGATGACGCCTTGCGACGAGAACGAGTGCCGGCAAATGCTCTATACCGCGTTCCAGATGAACTCTCCGGCGGCGGTGCGCTATCCGCGCGGCAGCGGTCCGGGCGTGGAGCCGAAGACGGAGATGCGGGCGCTGCCGGTCGGCAAGGGTGAAATCCGGCGTCAGCGCTCGACCACCGCGGTGCCTTCGGGAAAAGTCGCGATCCTCGCGTTCGGCGCGATGGTGAATCCGACCCTCCAGGCGGCCGGGGAACTCGATGCCACCGTCGCCAACATGCGTTTCGTGAAGCCGCTCGATGAGGCGCTCGTGCTGGAACTCGCCGATTCCCACGATCTGCTGGTGACCGTCGAGGAAAATGTCGTGATGGGCGGGGCGGGCAGCGCGGTGCTGGAAGCGTTGCAGCGTCACGGCCGCAGATTACCGCTGCTCCAGTTGGGGCTGCCCGACCGGTTCATCGACCAGGGCGACCCGGGAATCCAGCTCGCCGAAGCGGGTCTTACCAAGGACGGCATCCTGCAGGCCATCCGCGCAAGGGTTGGGGAGTAAAATAAGCTGTTTGGTGAGCGGTAAGCGGTGAGCGGTATGAGGCAAAGGCGCCGGAACTGTCGGGGTTGGTCCGCTCGCCGCTCGCTACTGACGGGAATTCAGCCATGACACTGACCAGGCAGATGCTCGAGGAAAACGAGATGGACGGCTACGCCAAGATCGACCAGTACAATCCGGTCGCGATCCGGCGCATCGCCGAAAGATATCGCGCGATCCTGTCCGAAATCGGGGAAGACCCCGACCGCGAAGGGCTGCGGCAGACCCCCGAACGCGTCGCCAAGGCTCTGCAGTTCCTGACGCATGGCTATGACCTCGACCCCCCGAAGATCCTGCGCGCGGCGATGTTCCGTGAAGAGTACCAGCAGATGGTGATCGTCAAGGACATCGAAGTCTATTCCCTGTGCGAGCATCACATGCTGCCGTTCTTCGGCAAGGCGCACGTCGCCTACATCCCGGACGGTCAGATCGTGGGGTTGTCCAAGATTCCGCGCGTTGTCGACGCGTTCGCGCGCCGCCTGCAGGTGCAGGAGCGATTGACGGTGGAGATCCGCAACTGCATCCATGAAACCCTGAAACCGCTGGGTGTCGCGGTCGTGATCGAGGCGCAGCACATGTGCATGGTGATGCGCGGCATCCAGAAGCAGCATTCGATTGCGACGACTTCGGCGTTTACCGGCGAATTCAACGCAGAAAAGACGCGCGCCGAATTCATGCGTCTCATCACGCGCGCCGCAGGCTGAGGAAACCCCGAATCATGAGCGGTCACAAGACAAGCGAGTTCGTCGTCGAGCATATCCTGCCCGAGGTGCGCAGGGGCCGGGCGGTCATCCTCGTCGACAGCGAACACCGCGAAAACGAAGGCGATCTGTTCGTGGCCGCCGAGAAGGTCACGCCCGAGGCGATCAATTTCATGGCGACGCACGGCCGCGGACTGATTTCCCTCGCGCTCACGGAGGATCGGATGCGGCAGCTCGGGTTGTCGCTCATCGCCGACGATCAGATCAATACCACCAAGTTTCACACCGCCTTCGCGACGCCGATCGATGCGCGGGAAGGGGTGGGGTCGGGCATGTCGGCCCACGACCGAGCGCGCACCATCGCGGTCGCGATCGCCGACAATACCAGACCGGAAGATCTCATCCGCCCGGGACGGCTGCAGACCCTGCGCGCCGTGGACGGCGGTGTCCTGGCGCGCCGCGGGCATACCGAGGCGGCGGTCGATCTGGCACGCATGGCGGGCCTGAAGCCGGCCGGGGTCATCTGCGAGATCATGAACGACGACGGCACCATGGCGCGCATGCCGGAGCTGGAACGTTTCGCCGCGCGTCATGGCATCAGGATCCTCAAGGTCGAGGATCTCGTCAGCTATCGCGAGGTCGAGCGGCTGATCCGGCGCCGCGCGGAGACGGTGCTGCCCACGCGCAAGGCGGGTGAGTTCCGGCTCATGATTTACACGGACAACCTGGAAACCACGTTATACGTGGCCCTGGTCAAGGGTGAGATCAGGCCGGAGGAACCGGCGCTCGTGAGGCTGCATTCCCAGTGCCTGACCGGCGATGTTTTCGGCAGCGAGCGCTGCGACTGCGGCGAACAGCTCGATACGGCGTTGGAGATGATCGAAAAGGCGGGAGCGGGCGTGCTCGTCTACATGTTCGAGGAAGGACGCGGCATCGGGCTGCTCAACAAGATTCGTGCCTATGCCCTGCAGGACCGGGGGCACGACACGGT
>JACQOJ010000006.1 GCA_016202605.1 Betaproteobacteria bacterium | reverse complement strand
CATGGTCCGCGACCCGGCGACCGTTGGCATCTCGATGAGGTCTTCCTGATGATCAACGGTCAGCTCCGGTATCCGATCTGTGGCGTGCCGTCGACCAAGACGGCGAAGTACTCGACATCCCCGTTCAATTGCGGCGGAATAGTTGTACTGTGTCACGCGCGCATGGTCGCCGGACCGGTCGATTTCCGCGCCTGTATACATCGGGCGATTATTCAGCGAAGTCGGGCACAGCAAGCCGCGCGCCGAGAGGCAACGCGTGCGACTGGACATGTTTTGCGACCACATCGAGCATGCTTTGTGCAGCGGGCGCCAGCGCCCGGCCGCGGCGCGTTATGACGCAGATTTCGCGCTCGAGCCGCGGCTCGACGAGTTCGCGGAACGCAAGCTGGTTGAGCGGCGCGAGGTGCGCGGCAAGTGCGGGCAGCACCGAGATGCCGAGTCCGGCGTCGAGCATCGCGTGCAGCGATCCCGTGCTCGACACCTCGAAGTGCGGCGTGCGCAGCATCGCCGGCAGGCCTGGCGTCGATTGCAGCGTGGTGCGGATGCCGGTGTCGATGGCGAGGCCGATGTAGCGCTCTGCCTGCAGCCGCTTCCAGGTCAGTCTTGTTTTCGCGCGGCCAAGCGGATGATCGCCTCGGCACACCACGCCGAAGCGGTCGCAGATCAGCGGCCGGAAATCGAGCCCGGGGTCGTCCGCCCACCGGCTGGTGATGCCGAAGTCCGCTTCGGAGGCGAACACGCGCCGCTGCACCAGTTCCGCGCCGCCGTCGCTGACCGCAACACTGATGTTGGGATAGGCCGCACTGAACCCGGCGATGGCCGGCGCGAGAACCAGCGCCACCACCGACGGCGCTGCCGCGATGCTGACATGCCCGCGCTGGCGCTCGGCCACAGCGCGCACGTCGGCCACCGCTGTGTCGAATTCCTTAACAAGGCGCTCGGCTACCGGTACAAAGCTTGCACCCTCGCGCGTGAGCGTGACGCGGCGCGTCGTGCGGTCGAACAGTTTCAGGCCCACCGCCTGTTCGAGCTGCTGGACGGCGGCGGTGAGCGAGGACTGGGTAAGGTGCATGCGCTTCGCTGCCTGAGTGAAGCTGCCCTCACGGGCTATCGCAGTGAAGCAGCGCAGATGCTTGAGTGTGGCATTGATCGACATAATCGAATAATAAATCGGAATTTGCCGATTGTGAAATGAGTGTGCCGAGCATAAGATTCATCGCGAAACAGGCTGCGTCGTGCAGCCGCAGTGCCCAATGGCAACAATCAAATCAACCCTGTTTAGCGGGAGGTGTCATGCGTAGCACAATACTGAGCACCCTGTTGTCGCTGCTTGCGTTACCGGCCGCGCCCATGGTCGTTTCAGCGCAGGACTACCCGAGCAAGCCCGTGCGCCTGATCATTCCATGGGCGGCGGGCGGTTCCACTGATTCGATCGGGCGCATCCTCGGACAGAAGCTGGCCGACTACACTGGGCAGCAGTGGATCATCGACAACCGCGGCGGGGCTACCGGCACCATAGGCCATGCGCTAGCCGCTAAGGCCGCGCCCGACGGCTACACGCTGCTGCTCGGCACCAACAGCACCTTTGCCATTGCTCCCCATCTCTACAAGGCGCTTCAGTACGATAGCGACAGGGCTTTCACGCCGATCACGCTGGTCGCGATCAGTCCGCAGATTCTGTCGGTCCATCCGTCGCTGCCGGTCAAGAGCGTAAAGGAACTGATCGCGCTCGCGAAGGCAAAGCCGGGCCAGATTCCGTTTTCGACGGCGGGCGTGGGCGCAACCAGCCACATGGCGACCGAGCTCTTCTTGAACTACGCCGGGGTAAGAATGCAGCACATCCCTTACAAGGGCGGCGGCCCTTCCGCGACTGCACTGATCGCGGGTGAAACGGCGCTGTCGTTCGTCGACGTGATTACCGCGCTGCCGCAGGCCAAAGCCGGGCGGCTGCGTCCCATTGCGACCAGTACTGCGAAGCGTACGCCGCTAATGCCGGAGCTACCGACCATTGCCGAATCGGGGCTGCCCGGATTCGAGTCAGTAACGTCTTTCGGCATGTTTGCGCCGGCGGGCACGCCGCGGGACATCATCGCGCGCGTTAACCGCGAAGTCATCAGAGGGCTGGCTGCCGATGACGTACGTGAAAAGCTGCGCGCGCAGGGGATAGACCCGGTGGGAAGTACGCCGGAGGAACTGGTGACCCATCAGAAGCAGGAGGCCACCAAATGGGGCAAGGTAATCCGGGAACAAGGTATCAAGTTCGAATAATGGGTTTTTTCGCAACGCGGCTCGACCGCATCAAACACTCTCCGAGCAACTCCGCCACGCAGCGTGTGCGCGAACTGCGCGCGCAGGGACGCAATATCGTCGGCCTGACCATGGGTGAGCCGGATTTCGAGACGCCGGCCCACGTTAAACAGGCTGTTATCACGGCAATGGCGCGCAACGAGACGCACTACACGGCCGTCGACGGCATTTCCGAACTCAAGGACGCGGTGCAGCTCAAGTTCCGCCGCGATAACCAGCTCGAATACGCTCACGACCAGATTATCGCGGGTTCCGGGAGCAAGCAACTCGTGTTTAACGCGATGATGTCCACGCTGAGTTCGGGCGACGAAGTCATCATTCCTGCGCCATATTGGGTTTCGTACCTGGACATGGTGCTGGTGGCAGACGGCACGCCGGTCGCGATTGCCTGCGGGCCTGAGGACGGCTTCAAGCTTACGCCCGAACGGCTTGAGGCTGCGATCACGCCGAGAACAAAGTGGCTGATCCTCAATTCGCCATGCAACCCGACCGGGGCCGTGTACACGCGTGCGGAATTGAAGGCTCTCGCCGAAGTACTGTTGCGTCATCCGCAGGTGTGGGTGCTGTCGGATGACATCTATGAGCATCTGCTGTTCGACGGCGCGGAATTCGCGACCATCGCCGAGGTTGAGCCCGCGCTCTTGAAATGCTCGCTGACAGTGAACGGCGTGTCCAAGGCTTATGCGATGACCGGCTGGCGGCTCGGCTACGCCGGCGGTCCCAAGGCACTGGTACGGAACATGGCGAAGCTGCAGTCGCAAAGCACGTCGAACCCCAGCTCCATCAGCCAGTGGGCAGCGGTGGAGGCGCTGACCGGCCCGCAGGAATTTCTTCGCGAGCGCGCGGCCTCGTTTCAGCAGCGGCGCGACCTGGTGCTCGCCATGCTCAACGAAGCCCCCGGCATCGAGTGCGCCAAGCCGCAGGGCGCGTTCTATGTCTATCCGAATTGCGCCGGCGTGCTCGGTAAAAAAACGCCGCAGGGCAGGACGCTTGCCACGGAGCAGGACTTTACGCTCTATCTGCTCGACGAGGGCGTGGCGGTGATCCAGGGCGAGGCCTATGGGCTCATGCCTTACTTCCGGGTCTCGATCGCGGCGCCTGCGGAAGAACTCGCCGAAGCATGCCGCCGTATCCAGCGTGCGACTTCGGCGCTGGTGTAGAGGCGCTGGCGGCTCCATCATGGGCGATACGCCGCTGCTGTTCACGCCACTCCGACTGGCCGGTCTCACTGCGCGCAACCGCGTGGTGGTGTCGCCGATGTGCCAGTACTCATCCGAGCGGGGCGGCCCGACCGACTGGCATCTCGTGCATCTGGGCAAGTTCGCGCTGGGCGGCGCCGGCATAGTGTTCTGCGAAGAGACCGCGGTCGAAGAACGGGCGCGCAAGACGTACGGCTGCGCTGGCATCTACGACGACCGCCATATTTCCATGTATCGGCGCATCACCGATTTTCTGCGCAATCACGGTTCGATTCCGGCGATGCAGCTCGGGCATAGCGGGCGCAAGGCGTCGTGCGGACCGCCATGGACAAATTTCACGCCGCTGACCACGAAGGACGCAAAGGAAGGGCGGGTGCCCTGGCACGGCGTGTCGGCGAGCGCGATTCCGCCGCGCGAGGGCGCGCCGGCGCCGGTCGAACTGAGCACTGCCGAGATCAAAATGGTCGTTGCGCGTTGGCGCGAGGCGGCGTTGAGGACGCTGGAAGCCGGTTTCGACATCCTTGAAATTCACGGCGCGCACGGTTACCTGGTCCACCAGTTTCTGTCGCCGCTTGCCAACCGGCGCACCGACGCTTACGGCGGCGACCTCGCCGGACGCATGCGCTTCGCGCTCGAGGTGACGGAAGCGGTGCGTGCCGCATGGCCGCGCGGCAAGCCGCTGTTCTTCCGCGTCTCGGCGGTCGACGGTGACGGCGGCGCGTGGGGCATGGACGACACCGTTGTTCTGGCGCGGGAACTCAGGACGCGCGGCGTCGACGTGGTGACCTGTTCGTCGGGCGGCATCAGCGGTCCGCTCAATATGGCGATCGTGCCGCGCGTGCCGGGCTACCAGGTGCTGTACGCGGAACGCGTCCGCAGGGAGGCGGGCCTGATGACTTGCGCGGTTGGACTCATCACCGAAGCGCGGCAGGCCGAAGACGTGCTGCAGCGCGGCCAGGCCGATCTGATCGCGCTCGCTCGCGAGCTCCTCTACAACCCGAACTGGCCGGTGCACGCCGCGCGCGAACTCGGCGTACCCGACTATCTCGATTTGTTGCCGCCGGCTTACGCGTGGTGGCTCAAGCGCCGCGAAAAAATCCGCGAGATCTCATCGCCCGCCGCGGTGGGCGCGGCGAGCGATAAACGATGACGCACTATGGACCATGAAACCGGATGAATAAAATATCAATAACATCAAATAGTTATGGAAAACTGCGGATCGCGGTCGATATCGGCGGCACGTTTACTGATGGGTTGGCGGTGTTGGTGCCCATCGGCCGCATCTGGGTTGCGAAAACGCTGACGACGCCGCGCGACCCGGGCGAGGCGGTGACAACGGTCATCGTCGATCTGCTGAAGCAGGTTTCCGCTGCGCACGCCGGCGCGCAACCAGCGGTGACCGAAGTCGTGCACGGCACGACGCTCGTCACCAATACGCTGATCCAGAGGAAGGGCGCGAAGACCGGACTCGTCGTGACCAGGGGTACGCGCGATGTGCTCACCATCGCGCGCGAGATCCGCTACGAGCTCTACGATCTCAATCTCGAAATTCCCAGGCCGCTGGTGCCCGAGGCGCTGCGCCTCGAAGTCGACGAGCGGCTGGACGTCGAGGGCGAAGTCGCCACCGCGCTTACCGACGCCGAGATCGACCGGCTGACGCGCGACGTCGGCGAGCTCGACGTGGAGGCGGTTGCGGTGTGCCTGCTGCACGCTTACGTCAACGACGCGCACGAGAAGAAGATCGCCGCGGCGATCAAGAAGCGCTTTCCCAAGCTTGCGGTGTCGATCTCTTCGGGGATCGCTCGCGAGATCCGTGAGTTCGAGCGCATGTCGACGACCGCGGCCAACGCCTACGTGCAGCCGCTCGTCGCGGAGTACCTCGACCGGCTCGACGGCCGCGTGCACGCGCTCGCGCCCGGCGCGCCGCTGCGCATCATGGTATCGAGCGGGGGCTTCACTTCGGGCAAGGCTGCGGCCGAGACGCCGATCCTGCTGCTCGAATCGGGGCCGGCGGGCGGCGTGCTCTCGGCGCTTAACACCGCGCGCAACGCCGGCATTGACCAGATCCTCGCGTTCGACATGGGCGGCACCACCGCCAAGGCGTGCGTCGCGGTGGGCGGCGAGCCGCTGATCGCGCACAGCTTCGAGTGCGCGCGCGTCTCGCGCTTCGCGCGCGGGTCCGGGCTGCCTATCCTGATGCCCAGCATCGATCTCATCGAGATCGGCGCGGGCGGTGGCTCGATCGCGCATGTCAACGACCTGGGGCTGCTCAACGTCGGACCCGAGAGCGCGGGCGCCGATCCGGGCCCGGCGTGCTACGGGCAGGGCGGCACCGGCGCGACGGTAACCGACGCCGATCTCGTGCTGGGCTATCTCAACGCTGACAACTTCCTCGGCGGGGAGATGAAGCTGCGCAAGGACCTCGCGGTCGCGGCGCTGCAGAAACTCGCGACCCAGCTCAAGCTGACCCCGACCGACGTCGCCTGGGGCATCTGCAACATCGTGAACGAGAACATGGCGTCCGCCGCGCGCATCCACATTGCCGAAAAGGGCCACGATCCGCGCGAGTTCGCGATGGTCGCGACCGGAGGCGCGGGACCGGTGCACGTGGTCGAAGTAGCGAGGAAGCTCCAGATCCCGCGCGTCCTGGCGACGATCGCCGCCGGCGCAGGCTCGTGCCTGGGGCTGCTCGCCGCGCCGGCGCGCGTTGACCGCGCCTGGTCGAACCCGGCATTGGTGAAGGATATCGACTGGGGCCGCGTCGCGAAAGTGTATGACCAGCTGCGCGCCGACGCCGAGGACGAATTGAAGTCCGCGGGCGCGGGGTCGGTCAAGCTCCAATGGTGGATAGGCGCGGAGATGCGCTACGCCGGGCAGGGCCACAACGTATCGGTGAGCCTGCCATGGCGCAAAATCAACGCCGCGACCAAGGCGGTGCTGCTCGAGGAATTCGAGCAGCGCTACCGGCAGCTCTACGGCCACCTCGTGCCGAACGCGGCGGCGCAGGTCGTCACCTGGCGGTTGACCGGCCGTTCGGTCGTGAAGAGCCACAAGTTCGCCTGGGGCGATGCGCGGGTGTCGGCAAAACCGGTGATGCATGGCAAGCGCGACATCTGGCTTCCGCTCGTGCGAAAGTGCGCGGCGGTTCCGGTCTACGACCGCTATTCGCTCAAGCCCGGCACGCGCATCGCCGGGCCGGTGATTCTCGAGGAGCGCGAATCGACGCTGGTGGTGCCGGTCGCCGCGGACGTGCGCGTGCTGCCCGACTACACCGTATCGATCACGATCAAGGAGTTCTGATGGCACGGAAGCTCGACCCAATCGCGCTGGAAATCCAGTGGAAGCGCCTCGTCAGCATGGTCGACGAAGCCTCGGCCGCGTTCGTGCGTACCTCGTTCTCGGTGCTGGTGCGCGAGGCCAACGATTTCGCCGTGGTGCTGACCGACTCGCAGGGGCGCTCGATCGCGCAGTCGGTGCTGTCGATCCCGTCGTTCATCGGCACGCTGCCGGCGACGGTGAAGCACTTCCTCGAGAAATTCCCCGCCAAGACGTTGAAGCCCGGGGATGTGCTGATCACAAACGACCCGTGGATGGGCACCGGCCACATCCACGACGTCAACGTCGCGATGCCGATATTCCATAAAGGGAAGATAGTCGCGTTTGCGGCGGTGGTGTCCCACATGCCCGACATCGGGGGGCGCATCCGCAATGCCGGCATCCGCGACATCTATGAGGAAGGGCTGCAGATTCCGCGGCTGAAGCTGATTGAAGGCGGCAGGCCGGTCCAGGCGGTGCTCGATATGATCGGCCAGAACGTGCGCGTGCCGGAGCAGACCCTAGGCGACATCTGGGCGCAGGTTGCCGCATGCAAGATGCTGGAAGAACGCCTACAGCCGCTGCTGCACGACGCCGATCTCGATGCGCTGGGCGCGGAAATCCGCCGCCGCTCGGAAGCGGCGATGCGCAAAGCGATACGCGGCGTTCCCGATGGCGTGTATCACGCACAAACGCAGCACGACGGTTTCGAGGAGCCCATCCTCATCAACTGCACGGTCACGGTGAAAGGCGACAAGCTCTCGATCGACTACACCGGGTCGAGCCCGCAGGTGCCGCGGGCGGTGAACGTGGTGCCGATCTACTGCTTCGCGTATTCGGCGTTCGCGGTGAAGGCGCTGCTCTGCCCCGACGTGCCGAACAATGAGGGCAGCTTCATGCCGATATCGACCTCGGCGCCGCTGGGGTCCATATTCAATCCGCGCTACCCCGCGGCGAGCGGCGGGCGCGGCATGATAGGGCACATGATGGTGCCCGCGATCATGATGGCGCTCGCTGACGTGCTGCCCGAGCGCGCGATCGCCGAAGGCTCATCGAACTCGTCGATCACCGTCACCGGAGAGCATCGCGGGCGCCCGTACGCGGCGGTCAACTTCATGAACGCCGGACAGGGTGCGACCAAGCACCGCGACGGCTTCACGATGCTTTCCTTCCCCTCCAACCTCTCGAATACGCCGATCGAAGTTTTCGAGCAGATGGCACCGGTGCGCGTCATCGAGCGCGCGATCCGGCGTGGCAGCGGCGGCGCCGGCAAGCACCGCGGTGGCGACGGGCTGCGCTTCGAGATCGAGGTGGTCGCGGACTCTCCGATGATGTCCTCGATGATCATGACGCGCTTTCGCACCGCGCCGCAGGGCATCTTCGGCGGCGAACCGGGGAAGGTCGGCGCGCTGACGCTCAACGGCAAGAGCATCGACCCGGCCGAACACTGGGTGCTCAAGAAGGGCGACCGCGTCGTGATGGAGACCGCTGGGGGCGGCGGTTACGGCAAGCCCGCGTGAAGCGCCCGCCAAGCTGTGTCGTACGGGAGAAAAGTCGACCAACTTAATGGAGAAGTGACATGAACAGCCTGACCCGCATCGCCACGTTCGGCATCGCATGCCTGGTTGCAGCAGGCGCGGCTGCGCAGAACTATCCTACCAAACCCATACGCCTGGTCGTCGGTTTCGCGCCGGGAGGTTCGACCGACGTCACGGCGCGTATCATCGCCGAGAGGCTGAGCAATGCCTTGGGCCAGCAGGTAATCGTCGACAACCGCTCCGGGGCTGGCGGCAATATCGGCCCGATATCGTTGCAAAGTCGAATCCCGACGGTTATACCGTCCTGATGGCGACCACTGGCGTGATGGCGTTCAATCACTACCTTTATTCAAAACTGCCATACAGCGCGGAGAAGGATCTGGCTCCCCTCACCCAGATCGGCTCGCTGCCGCTGATCCTCATCGTTCCCGCGTCGCTGCCGGCGAAATCGGTGAAGGAACTGGTGGCGATGGCGAAGTTGCAGCCCGGCAAGTACTCGTTCGGCTCCTCGGGTGTCGGCGGCGCAACGCACGTCACCGCGGAGTTGTTCAAGGCGCTCGCGGGGATAGACATCGTGCACGTTCCGTACAAGGGCAGCGGGCAGATGATGGCTGATTTGCTGAGCGGCCAGGTGCAGATCGCGTTCGACCAGATTTCGTCGTCGATCGCGCACGTCAAGTCGGGCAAATTGCGGGCGCTCGCCATATCCACCGCCAAACGTTCCGCGCTGCTGCCCGATCTGCCGACGGTCGCCGAGGGCGGTGTCGCCGGCTACGAAGCGACGTCGTGGAACGGTTTCGCGGTGCGAGCCGGCACGCCGCGGGCGCTCGTCAACCGCCTGCAGCAGGAGACGAGTAAAGCGATGGCCGGGGCCGACATAAAGGAAAAAATGTCCGCGCTTGGGATAGAGCCCATAGGCAGCACCCCGGAGGAATTCGCTGCGCATATCCGGTCCGAGCGCGACAAGTGGATACCGCTGTTCAAAAAGATCGGGATCAAGCCTCAATAGTCAACGTTTGGACATCGTTCACCTCATGCCAAATCAAGTCACTGAAACACTGGGTCGGTTCGCCGCGGAAACTGGCGCTGATCGGATACCGCCCGCCGCGCTTTCTTCCGCCAAGCTCAAGTTTCTGGATACGCTGGCGGTTGCGGTCGCCGGTTCCCGCCATCGCTCCTCCATTATCTCGTTCGACGTGACGAGGCAGCTGGGCGGAAATCCGCACTGCACGGTCATCGGTCGCAAGGAGCGGGCGTCAGTCGAGCACGCGGGCTACCTGAATGCAGTGAGCGCGCATGCGCTCGAGTACGACGACTACACGAAGAGCGTGACGCATGCCAGCGTCTGCCTTGTGCCCGGCGCGCTCGCGCTTGCCGAGTGGCTGGGCGCGAGCGGCAGGGCGATGCTCGATGCCTTTGTGTTCGGTTTCGAGACCGAATCGCGCATTGCGCGAGGAATGCGCCCGTGGCTGCTCGACCGCGGTTGGCACCCGAACGGCATACTCGGCGGTATCGGCGTTGCGGTCATCGGCAGCCGGTTGATGGGGCTCGATCAGCTCACGTTGCGCATGGCGATCGGCATCGCGGCCTCGGAAGGATCGGGCCTGCGCAAGAATGTCGGCTCGATGGGCAAGGCTTTCCATGTTGGCCACGGCGTGCGCTGCGGCGTGTTTGCGGCGATGCTGGCGGCCAAGGGCTTCAAGGTGGACCCCGACGTCATCGAGGGCAACGACGACGGCATCGAAGGGCACGACCGTTTCGGTCTTGCCGATACTTTCAACGGCGTCGGCAACCACGATCTCGGCAAGATGACGGAACGGCTGGGTGAGCGCTGGGAACTTGCGGAGAACACCACCAACGTACGGCTGCACCCCGGGTCGACCGCGCCTGGCGCCGCCATCGACAGCATGATCGATCTCGCGAAGGAGCACGACATCTGCCCTGCAGACGTCGAGAAGATCGAACTGGAATGCACGCCGCAGTGCCTGGCGATCGCCTCGTATTCCACGGCGAACGATTCGCACAAGGCACGCTTCTGCCTCCCTTACAGCATGGCAGTATCGCTGCTTGATCGCCGCGCGGGCATCACACAGTACACCGACGAGCGGGTGAACCGCGACGATGTCCAGTCTCTCATGAAGCGTGTCGTTGTGCGCGTGCCGGACGACCTCAGGCACCATTGGGGCCAATGGGGCCAAGCGGGCGTTAACTGGGGCGAGATGCGGCTCGCGGTGACACTCAGGGGTGGGGCGGTGCTACGTACCGCGCGTTCTACGGCGCGCGGTTGGTCCGAAGACCCGGCCACCTGGGACGATCTTGCGGACAAGTTCCGCGAGTGCAGTGAACACGTCCTGAGCGCCGCGCAGGTTGACGAGGCGCTACACATGATCAGCCGTCTCGAGCAACTGTCCGACCTCAAACCGCTGCTGCATACGCTGCAGGTGGACTTTGACGGCAGGGCACTGTATTGAATAACTATCCGATTACAATTATTTTTTAACAATGCTGCAGTGGCAGCCGCCGGCCTTTTTACGGGAAAATGCATGGACACAATAGTTACCGGGCTCGCGCGCTACGCGAGCGGTCTTCGTTTCGACCAACTGCCCGCTGAAGTCGTCGAGAAAGCAAAGGTCTGCATACTCGACGTGCTGGGTGTTGCCGCGGGCGGCTTCCAGAGTGAAAACGCGCAGGTGGCGCTGCGCACTGCACGCCATTTCTCGTCCGCCGGCAAGGCTACCGTCTGGATGACGGGGGAACGCATGCGGGCGATCGACGCGGTACTGCCCAACTCTGTGGCGGCTCACTGCATACTCCAGGACGACTGGCTGCAGGTTAGCCACTCGCACATAGGCGCTGCCGTAGTGCCGACGGCGCTTGCCATTGCGGAGGAGACTGGCAGCAGCGGGAAGGACGTCATCGCGGCCGTGGTGGCGGGTTATGACATTGAGGATCGTGCGGGCTCGTTATCGGTGCCGGCATTCACCCGGGGCTTTCGCGCGAGTTCTGTCTACAGCTATTTCGGTGCAACAGCGGTGGCGGCGAGGATGCTGGGACTCGACGAGAAGCCGTTTGCGGACGCGCTGGGCTGCGCGGGAAGCATGTGCGGTGGCGTGCTGCAGCCGTGGAACGACGGTTCGATGGAATGGTCGTTCCAGGAAGCGTTCGGATCGCGCGCCGGGATTACTGCGGCGGCGCTCGCCCGTGATGGGCTCGTCGGCTCGCGCACGATCTTCGAGGGGTCGCACGGGGTCAACCGCAGCTTCTCCGGCACCAACGAGGGCGAGCGCGCTGCACTCGACCGGCTGGGTAGCCACTTCCACATCGTCGACACCTGCTTCAAGCGCTTTCCTACGGGAGGCGCCAACCAGGGCAGCGCCGCGGTGGCCTACGCGCTGAAAAAGAAGCATGCGATCGACCACCGTCGCATTCGTCGCATCGACCTCGCCGTACCGAAGACCGGCACGCACGAGCGCATGAATTATGCAGGCATCGGCTATGCGGGACCGTTCTACACTGTGGATCAATGCCTGATCAGCAAGATCTTCGCGGTCGCGATTATTCTCAAGACGGGCGACATGACGATCGACCTGGTACGGCGCGAGCAGCAGAACACCGAGGTGCTGACGCTCTGCCGCAAGACGCAGTTGCGCGAGGCCGAGGGCATGACCGGCTGGCAGTTACATATGGAAATCGAACTGGACGATGGCGCTATAGTCACGGGCAGCGGCGACGACATCGACCAAAGGCATCTTTATCTGTCCTGGCCGCTGGCCGTTGAAAAATTTCAGCGCATCGCGGGATCTGCTTTGGGCGACGCGCGCTGCAGCGCTGTCGTCGAGTTGGTAGGCTCGCTTGACAAGCTTGATGCGGTTTCGCGGTTGGTTGAACGTTTCACCGGTGCCGCATGATTGCGGCAAGACTCATTATCTTTTCGTTCGGTGCTGAAGGGACCATCAAGCGTAAAGTGGTTTAGTTCATCACGCTTGTTCATAAAATCGAGGAGCCATAATATGTTGAAACGTAGTGAAATATCGTCCCGTTCGTCGGTTTCGGTGAATCACCTCGCGATTGTCTGTTTCTTGGAGTTCGCCTGCGTTGCCAACAGTGCTGCGCGCGCAGCGGACTACCCCGTGAAGCCGGTTCGGCTGGTGGTTCCCTTTGCCCCGGGGGGTAGTTCGGATTCGGTTGCCAGGATGGTCGGCGCGAAGCTTACCGAGGCTTGGGGACACCAGATCGTGGTGGAGAATCGCCCGGGCGCCAGTACGCAAATTGGGGCAACCCACGTCGCCAGATCGACGCCCGACGGCTATACGTTGTACCTGGCAAACGCCAACCACACGGTAAACCCCGCCCTGTTCAAGACGCTGCCTTATGATCCGGCCAAGGACTTCGTTTCTATCGTCCGGCTTGCAAACCAAACCGTAGTGCTCTTGGTGCATCCATCAGTTCCCGCGAAATCGGTGAAAGAACTTATTCAACTTGCCAAGGCTCGCCCAGGAGAGCTCAACTTCGCATCTCCAGGCGTAGGGACAGCCTCACATATGACGGGGGTGCTGTTTCAGACGATGGCCCAGATCAACATGGTGTTCGTGCCATACAAAGGCGCGGGGCCGTCACTGGTTGACCTTATCGCCGGACAGGTAACCGTGGGAGCATCAGGACTCACTAGCTCATTGCAGTATATCGATTCAGCCAGGCTTCGGGCATTGGGAGTGACCACTGCGAATCGGTCCGTACTGAAACCGGATATTCCGACCATTGCGGAATCCGGCATTCCAGGCTTCGAAGTCACGAACTGGTTCGGCATTCTCGCCCCTGCGGGTACGCCCGCGCCGGTCGTCGAGGAAATCCATCAGCAAGTTGCCAAAATAATGGGGCAGGAGAGTAACCAGCAACTGATATTCAGGATGGGGCTCGAGCCTTCTCTGATCGGTCCGACCAAATTCGGGGCATTTATCCAATCCGAAATCGAAAAATGGATCCGGGTTGTTCGAGAAACGGGCATAAAAGCCAATTAGCGGTCGGCGATGTCGCGCAGCAGCCGGTGACGAGTCAGGAGCGCGCGGTCGATCTACCCTCGTCTGTCCAAATCTTGACGCTCGGGTCATCGCGCGCACTGCGGCGAGGCCCTGTTCGAGATCTGTGGTGCGCAAAAATGCGCGCCGCTCGAACCTGAGCGGCGGTAACCGCTGCGCATGCGGGATTATGGCATGATGAGCGCATGATTGCGCTCGCACGGATGGTGGCGGAGTTACTCTCGGACGCCTTCAGGCT
>JACQOJ010000086.1 GCA_016202605.1 Betaproteobacteria bacterium | reverse complement strand
CTCATTACGGCATCGCGGTCAATCTCGATTCCTGCATCCAGTGCACGCGCTGCGTGCGCGCCTGCCGCGAGGAGCAGGTCAACGACGTGATCGGCTACGCATTCCGCGGCGAACATTCGAAAATTGTGTTCGACCTTGACGACCCGATGGGCGAATCGACGTGTGTCGCGTGCGGCGAATGCGTGCAGGCGTGCCCGACGGGCGCGCTGATGCCGGCGCGCGGTGTCGGCACGATCGAGCCGGACAAGACCGTGCACTCGGTGTGCCCGTACTGCGGAGTCGGCTGTCAGCTCACCTACAACATCAAGGACAACAGGATCCTCTACGTCGATGGCGCCGACGGCCCGTCGAACCGCGGGCGGCTGTGCGTGAAAGGCCGCTACGGTTTCGACTACGTGCATCACGGGCAGCGCCTGACGAAGCCGCTCGTGCGCAAGGCCGGCGTGCCCAGGCACGCGGACTTCACCATGGACCCCGCGAACCCGCTGGAATACTTCCGCGAGGCGAGTTGGGACGAGGCGCTCGAGCTGGCGGCGGGAAAACTTCGCGCAATCCGCGACGCGCACGGCAAGCGCGCGCTGGCCGGGTTCGGGTCGGCCAAGGGCACCAACGAGGAGGCGTATCTTTTCCAGAAGCTCGTGCGCACCGGGTTCGGCTCGAACAACGTGGACCACTGCACGCGGTTGTGCCACGCGTCAAGCGTCGCGGCGCTGCTGGAGGGAATCGGCTCGGGCGCGGTGTCGAACCAGGTCAACGACGTGATGCGCGCCGAGGTGATCTTCCTGATCGGCGCCAATCCCGTATCGAATCATCCCGTAGCTGCGACGTGGATCAAGAACGCGGTGAAAAAGGGGGCGAAGCTCATTTACGCCGATCCGCGCCGCTCGGAACTGGCGCGCCACGCGACGCATTATCTCCAGTTCAGGGCCGACACCGATGTCGCGCTCCTGAACGCGATGATGCACACCATCGTTCACGAGCGGCTGGTCAACGAGGACTTCATCAAGGCCCGCACCATCGGCTACGCGGAACTCGAGAAAAATGTCGCGGGCTACAGCCCCGAGGCGATGGCGCCGGTTTGCGGCATTCCTGCCGCAACCATCAAGGAGGTGGCGCGGCTCTACGCGACATCGAAAGGTTCGATGATCCTGTGGGGCATGGGCATCTCCCAGCACGTGCACGGCACCGACAACGCGCGCTGCCTGATCGCGCTGTGCCTGATGACGGGGCAGGTCGGCCGGCCGGGCACGGGACTCCATCCGCTGCGCGGGCAGAACAACGTTCAGGGCGCGTCCGATTCCGGGCTGATCCCGATGGTGTTTCCCGACTACCAGCGCGTGGACAACAGCGAAGCACGCGCGCGGTTCGAGGAGCTGTGGAGCGCGGCACTCGATCCCGAGCCCGGGCTCACGGTGGTAGAGATCATGCACGCCGTTCTCGACGGCAGGATCCGCGGCATGTACATCATGGGCGAGAATCCGGCGATGTCCGATCCCGACGCGCATCACGCGCGCGAGGCGTTGGCCAGGCTCGACTGGCTGGTGGTGCAGGAGATCTTCCTCACCGAGACCTGCTACCACGCGGACGTCATCCTGCCGGCCACCGCGTGGCCCGAAAAGGTCGGCACGGTGACCAATACCGATCGCATGGTGCAGCTCGGCCGCCAGGCGCTCGATGCGCCGGGCGCGGCGCGGCCCGACCTGTGGATCATCCAGGAGATCGCGCGCCGCCTGGGGCTCGACTGGAACTACGACGGGCCGCGCGACGTGTTCAACGAAATGCGCCGCGCCATGCCGTCGATCGCCGGAATCACCTGGGAGCGGCTCGAAGAGGAAAGCTGCGTCACCTACCCCTGTGAGAAGGAAGGCGATCCGGGGCAGCCGGTGGTGTTCACCGACCGGTTCCCGACGCCGGACGGGCGCGCCAGGTTCGTGCCCGCGGACGTCATCCCGGCGGCCGAGCGCCCGGACCGCGAGTTTCCGTTCGTGCTCATCACGGGACGCCAGCTCGAGCACTGGCATACCGGCGCCATCACGCGCCGCGCGACGGTGCTCGATGCCATCGAACCGGAACCCACCGCGTCGCTGCATCCGCTCGATCTCGACGCGATCGGCGCAAGACCGGGAGACGCGATTACGGTGGAATCGCGCCGCGGGATCATCACGCTCTACGCGCGCGCCGACGACGGAACGCCGCAAGGCGCCGTGTTCGTTCCGTTCTGCTTCTACGAGGCGGCGGCGAACCTGCTCACCAATCCGGCGCTCGATCCGTTCGGCAAGATTCCGGAGTTCAAATACTGCGCGGTGAAAGTCATGAAGGGCGGGGAACTCACGCCGCGCTCGAGCTACGGCGGCGGACAGGCGCTGAAGGCCGTCATGACGGCCTAGCCCCGGCATCATCCGGGCGGCGGGCCTGCTCGCCGGCGAGTCCGGCCGCAACGGAAAATTGACTCCGGTCAAGGCCATCGGACGCCTGCCAACCGTATAGTTCCGGCTGGCCTGGCGCCTGGCACCGACCGAATCGATCCCATCCGGCCATCAGTAACGAAACCGAGAAGAAGGAAGATGCATCATGCCGTTATCCGACATTGAGATCGCCCAGCAGGCGAAGATCGAGCGCGTTACCAAGGTCGCCGCGAAGCTTGGTATTCCAGAGGAGCATCTCGAGCCGTATGGCCATTACAAGGCCAAGGTCTCGCTCGAATTCGTAGACACGCTCAGGAACAAAAAGGACGGCAAGCTGATCCTGGTGACCGCGATCACGCCAACGCCGGCCGGGGAGGGGAAGACCACCACCACCGTCGGGCTGGGCGACGCGCTCAACCGCGTCGGCAAGAAGGCGATGATCTGTCTGCGCGAGCCCAGCCTCGGGCCCGTGTTCGGCATGAAGGGAGGTGCCGCCGGCGGCGGGTATGCGCAGGTGATTCCGATGGAAGACATCAACCTGCATTTCACCGGCGATTTCAGCGCCATCGGCCTCGCCAATAACCTGCTCGCCGCGGCGCTCGACAATCATATCCATCACGGCAACGCGCTCGGCATCGATGTGCGGCGCATCGCCTGGAAGCGCGTGGTGGACATGAACGATCGCGCGTTGCGCGACGTCGTGGTGTCGCTGGGGGGGCCGGGCAACGGCTATCCGCGCCAGGACGGGTTCGACATCGTGGTGGCCTCCGAGATCATGGCGATCTTCTGCCTGGCGACATCGCTCAAGGACCTCAAGAATCGGCTCGGCAACATCGTCGTCGCCTATACCCGGGACCAGAAGCCGGTGCGGGCCAAGGACCTGAAAGTCCACGGGGCAATGACGGTGCTGCTCAAAGACGCGCTCGCGCCCAATCTGGTGCAGACGCTCGAGAACAATCCGGCCTTCATCCACGGCGGGCCGTTCGCCAACATCGCGCATGGCTGCAATTCCGTGATCGCCACCAAAACCGCGCTCAAACTCGTGGACTACGTGGTGACGGAAGCGGGTTTCGGCGCCGACCTCGGCGCGGAGAAGTTCATCGACATCAAATGCCGCAAGTCGGGCCTGCGTCCGGACGCCGTGGTAATCGTGGCGACAGTCCGTGCGCTCAAGTACCACGGCGGGGTCGACTTGAAGGAGGTCAACAAGGAGAACCTCGCGGCGCTGGAGAAAGGCATCGCCAATCT
>JACQOJ010000105.1 GCA_016202605.1 Betaproteobacteria bacterium | reverse complement strand
CCCCAGGTGGTCCGTCGCGGGCAGCCCGGTAATCGCGACGAGCGGCGAATACGCCATCTTCGCGGCGGCGAGTCCCAGCACCATGTTGGCCGAACCCGGTCCCGCCTGTCCGCAGATGAAAAGCCCCGGCGTCCGGGTGACGCGCGCGTAGGCGTCAGCCATGTGCGCGCCGCAGTTCTCATGCCGCACGCCGACATACTCCATGTCCCGGGCGTCATACAACGCGTCGTACATCTCGAGCGTGCTCGAGCCCATCAACCCGAAAACCTTGCTCACCCCTGCCGCGCGCAGCGCTTCCACCGCGGCGACACCGCAGCTCATTCTTGCCATGCGTCTTTCTCCATATGTCGTGAAATCGTGAAATCGGGAGATCGGGAGGTCGGCAGACCGAGGCTTCCCCGTCCTCACGCTTTTTTCAGGACTTCGGGATTGACCATGTTGATCGGATTGCCGGCGGCGAACGCCAGTATCTGATCGACCGCCGTGCCGTAATAGGATTCGTACGTCGCCTGCTCGACGTAACCCAGGTGCGGCGTACAGAGCACATTGTCCATCTGCAACAAGGGATGGCTCGCGTCGAGCACCGGTTCCTCCTCGTACACGTCAATCGCGGCGAGACCGGGTCGCCCCTGCTTCAGGGCGGCGACCAGCGCGCCCGGCGCGACGATGGGCGCGCGGCTGGTGTTGACGATGAGCGCGGTGGGTTTCATGCGCGCGAGGTCGTGCGCGGTAACGATGCCGCGGGTGTCCTTGTTGAGCGGCAGATGCAGGCTGATGACGTCCGCATCCGCGAAGAATTCCTCGCGGCTCGCCGGAATTTCGAACCCATCGGCTTTCGCCCTGGCGGTCGAACCCTCGCGTCCCCAGCACGTCACCTTCATGCCGAAAGCGCGTCCGACTTTGGCAACGATGCTGCCGATGCGCCCGTAGGCATAGACCCCGAGCGTCTTGCCGGCGACGCCGATGCCGACGCTCCCCTGCCATTCCCCTTCCTGCATGCGCCGCACTTCCTGCGGAATGCGGCGTAACGCCGACAGGATGAGGCCCCAGGTGAGTTCGGCCGTGGGACTCGGATTGCCCCCGCCCCCGGCGGATACGAGGATGCCTTTCTCGGTGCACGCCGCGAGATCGATGTGATAGGCGTTGCGCCCGGTCTGGCTGATGAGCTTCAGATTCGGCACCCGTTCCGCCAGCGCCCGCGGAAACGGCGAGCGCTGCTGCGTGAGCAGCAGCGCATCGGCGTCCCTGATGCGTTCGGCGAGACGGACCGGGTCTTTCTCGGTGTCGTGAAAGACGATGACTTCGTGCTCCTTCAGCCTCGCGTAACACTGAAGCTTGCGAAAAGCATCCTGATAGTCGTCGATTACGGCAATTTTCATCGTGCCCCCCTTGAAAAATTCCTATTATGAACGCGGCCTGCGCGTGACTCCAGATTCCGGCTCGCTGCGGCTTGAAGAACCGGTAGGCGCAAGTCAGCCGCGCGCCGCCCGTTCGCCCTTCCGCACCAGCGCGCCGCCGCTTGCCAGTATCAGTGCATTCGCGACGAATACGGGGGCGACTCCCATGAGGGACCCGAGACTGCCGAACAAGAGCGGCACCGCGATATGCATGAAATTGTTGATCGTCATCCTGAGGCCCAGCGCTTCGCCCGAGCGTCCCTGCGGCGCGCGGCTGTAGATCAGCGTCAGGGTAAGCGGCTGGCCGCAGCCCATGCCCAATCCGAGCGCGAAGGCCATGACCGACAGCAGCACCGCGCTCTGGAACAGCGGGAACATGAGATAGGCGAGCGCGCCGGCGAACAGCGACCAGATCAGCACCACTTCGGCGCTCCACCGCCGCACCATCGCCGGCATGACCAGACGCACCACGAAAGCGGCCGCCGCGAACATGCTGATCACCACGCCGATGGTGGACGCGGACAGCCCGATGGAATGCCCGTAGATGGGCATGTAGAACTGGAAGAGATCGATGCCGGTCAGGATGGCGGCGCTGGTGAACAGCGTGCGGCGCAGCGGCTGATTGGCGAGCAGGCTTTGCGCGTTGACCGGATGCGCCTCGTCGGCCGCGGATATCGCGGCCCGGCCGCCGATGCCCCGCGCCGCGAGCACGATCGCCGCCGGAACCAGGGGCACGGCCGCAAGGTAGAGATAGCTTGCCGCGTGCCCGAAGCGGTCGATGGAAAACCCCGCGACCAGCGGTCCGATGAAGCTGCCCACGGCCATGACCAGGCCGTAATTGGTGAAATTGCGCGTGCGGTCGTCCGGGCCGCCCAGGGTACCGACGAGGTTCTGCACCGACACGTTGTAGAACACGTGCGACGCACCGATCAGCGCGGCCGAGGCGAAAAGCGCCGCCAGCGTCGGCGACAGGTACGGGAGCGACAAGCCCACCGCCAGGCCCATGGATCCCGCAAGCATCGGCAGGCGCACGCCCAGGCGATCGGAAAGCTTGCCGGCATACAGCGCCAGCAGCATCGGAAACACCGAGTACGTCGCGACCAGGGCCCCGATGTAGAACGGGGGCGCGCCGAGCTCGATGGCGAAGAGCGAGACGAGGATCTTGCTGCCGCGGAAGCTCGTCATGTTGAACAGGACGATCAGCAGGACGATGTAGATCGTCATGCGCGGGCCGCTCCGCCGCCCCGGCTCGAGTAGCCGCCGAGCGCGAGAAACACGGAATTCACCCAGAACACCGGCGACAGCCCGAAAGCCGCGCCCACGGCGCCGAATATGACGGGCACCGCGACGTGAGTGATGTTGTTCACCGCGATGCGCAGCCCGAGTGCTTCACCCACCCGGCCCGCCGGGGAATGGTTGTAAGTGAGGATGGTCGAAAGCGGCTGCCCGAGTCCCAGGCCGAGACCGAGGACGAAGGAGACCGCCCCCAGCATCACCGCGTTCTGGAAAAACGGGATCAGGAGGAAAGTGGCCGCCGCGAGAAACAGCGAATGCGCGAGCGTCTTGTGCTCGCCCAATCGGCGCACGAGCACCGGGATCAGGGCGCGCACGACGAATGCCGCGGCGGCGAACGCGCCCAGCACCATGCCGATGGCGGAAGCGGAAAGACCGATGGCGTGCCCGTAGAGCGGCATGTAAAGCTGATAAAGATCGATACCGGTCATCACCACGGCGCTCGCGATGAAGATGCGGCGCAGCGCCGGCTGCCGCACGAGGTCCATCATGCGCTGCGCGCCGCGGTCCCCGGCTTTCTGGGCGGTCGCCGGAATCCGGCGGTAGACAAGGAGGAGCCCCAGGACAGCCGCCGCGTTCATTGCCGCGAGCATGAGAAAGGTGGGGACGTGGCCGAACTGGTCGATCGAAAAGCCGGCCGAAACCGGACCGATCAGATCGGTGCACGCGATCGCCAGCGCGTAGATGTTGAAATTCCGCGTCCGCTCGGCGCCCGCACCCAGCGAACCGGTGATGGACTGCATCGATATCTGCACGAAGATGAAGCCCAGTCCGACGATCGCAGCCGCGACAAAAAGCAGCGGCAGCGACGGATGGAGGAAAGGCAGGAAAATGCCCGCGGCCATAGCGACCATGCCCCCGAGCAGCGGCACGCGCACGCCGTAACGGTCGGCGACCTTTCCCGCGTAAACCGCCAGGACGACCGGGAACAGCGCGTACATCGCCAGCAGCACCCCGACGGCGAACGGGCTCGCGCCCAGTTCCAGGGCATACAGCGTGTTCAGTATGCGGACGCCCTTGTAGCCGCTCCAGCTCAGCAGCACCAGGACGACGAGTTGGGAAAGGTTCATCGCTTGTATCGGACTTGGCGTGGGCGCGACACCCGCCAAGACACGAGGTGCGGCTTGCGGCTCCCAGATGCGATTTTACCGGACGGCGGCGGCCTCTGCGCGGCATTTCCACATGGCAGCCGCATCCTGCATCACTTACAATCGCGTCTCACCAGGCCGCTCATGTCCACATTGCGAACCACCCTCCGTGCGTTAAGACATCGCAACTTCGCGCTGTTCACCGCCGGGCAGGTGTGCGCGCTGATCGGCTACTGGATGCAGAATCTCGCCCAGAGCTGGCTGCTCTACCGCACGACGGAATCGGCGACGCTGTTGGGAATCCTGGGCTTCGCGAGCAGCGTGCCGATCCTCCTTCTCGCGCCGCTCGCGGGTTGGTGGTCGGACCGGGCCAACCTGCACCGGCTCATGTTCACGATCCAGATCCTGCAGATGCTGCAGGCCGTCGCGCTGGCGGCCCTCGCGATCACCGGCGTGATCGAGGCCTGGCATATCGTGGCGCTCGCGATGGTGCTCGGCGTGCTGATCGCCTTCGAGCTGCCGGTGCGGCATGCCTATCTGCTGGAACTGGTCGGCGCCAAGGAAGACCTCCCGAACGCGGTGGCGGTGACTTCGATGATGGCCAATACCGGCCGGCTCGTCGGCCCCGCGCTGGCCGGGCTCACGATCGGCTGGATCGGCGAGGCGGGATGTTTCGCGCTCAATGCCCTCTCATTCGTCGTGGTGGTGATTACCTTCCTCATGATCAAGGTGCAGCCGAGCCCGCGCGCGGCTTCGCACCCGCCGCTCCTGAAGGGCTTGAGCGAGGGCGTCGCCTATGCCTGGAATCTGATCCCGATCCGGCTGCTGCTCGCGCTGCTCGCGCTCGTCGCCTTTCTCGCGACCCCGTACGTGACGCTCATGCCCGTGCTCGTGCGCGATGTTTTCCGGGGTGACGCCGAACAGATGGGGTTTCTGCTGGGCGCGGCGGGACTGGGAGCGCTGACAGGCACCGTTTACCTCGCATCGCGCCGCGGCGTGCGCGGGCTGATCAGGATCATCGCCTTCGCCTCCTTTGCTGCGGGAGCGGCGCTGACGCTGCTCGCATGGTCGAAGTGGGTGTGGCTCGCGCTGCCGCTGCTGGTCGTCATCGGCTTCGGCATCCTGGTCACTTCGGTGTCGATCAACAT
>JACQOJ010000084.1 GCA_016202605.1 Betaproteobacteria bacterium | reverse complement strand
CCGTGACTGATCCGTGGTGCCGGGAGAGGGAATCGAACCCTCATGGTGTTGCCACCGCGGGATTTTGAGTCCCGTGCGTCTACCAATTCCGCCATCCCGGCATTTCGTGCAAATTCTAATCCGCGGGATTTTGGCTCCGGCCGGGCCGCTGGCCCTTAACTTGCAAGCAAGTTAGCCTTCGCCGCAACAACGCAAGGGGCGCGTTGTTGTGAGTCCCGTGCGTCTACCAATTCCGCCATCCCGGCATTTCGTATGCTCCAAAACGGCAACGCCTCCGCAGCGTCGTCGGGTAGTGTAGCAGAGTATGTGGCAACTGATATGGCGGGGAGGGGCCGGGGCTTTCACGGCAAAACTCGACGCTCCTCGCAACACTGATGTTCGGCACTCCGCCGTTACGCTTTTCCAATTAGCTTGTTGATGCGCTGTCGAAGCGAATTCTCATCCGGTTGCTCGTCGTATTCAGAGATCGCAGCCGCCTCAATCTGTTCGTAATCATCGACCATGGGGGCAAGCGCCTGCAGCGCCCCCAGTCCCGGCGTAAGAGTTTCATGTAGCCTAATCGCGAGGAGGCGCGTCCTGCGCCAAAATCGTCCCAGCGCATCACGCGGGTCATTATGTTAACGGCACTCTAAATCTACTGTGTCATTCCCGAGTAGCCTGTCCTCGAGCGTCTTAATCGGGGATCGGGAATCTAATTTCGCCACACGTCAAATTGGATGCCCGTCTACACGGGCATGACGCCTTTCACAAATCGCTGCCGCCCGGATCGAGGGGCATGACCATCCCCCCTACGCGGGCATGACACAGCAACTCTAAGTAACTGACTGTCGCAGCGTGCTAAGCTTGGCGCCTCGTTTTCTCTGCGTTCTCCGTGCTCTCTGTGGCTTGAGTCTTGAAATTGAAACTCGACGACTTTGATTATGAGCTGCCGCGGGAGCTGATCGCGCAGTTTCCCGCGGCGGAGCGCGCGGCGAGCCGGCTGCTGCATCTCGACGGGCGGAGCGGGGCTGTGAGCGACCGGCAGTTCCGCGATATCGTCGAGTTGATCGCGCCCGGCGACGTGATGGTGTTCAACGACACGCGCGTCATCAAGGCGCGGCTCGCCGGCCGCAAGAAGACCGGCGGGCGGATCGAAATTCTGGTGGAACGCGTGCTGTCGGCCAACGAGGTGCTGGCGCAGGTGCGGGCGAGCCATCCTCCGCGCGCGGGCAGCGGCCTCCTGATCGCGGATGAAGTCGACGCGCAGGTGAGCGAGCGGCGCGGCGAGTTTTACCGGCTGTGCTTCGAGCGTTGCGAGGACGTGTTCGCGCTGCTCGATCGCCACGGAGCCGTGCCGCTGCCGCCATACATAGAGCACGAGCCAGACGCCCGCGACGCGCAACGCTATCAGACGGTGTATGCGCGCGAACCGGGCGCGGTCGCGGCGCCGACCGCAGGGTTGCACTTCGATGAGCCGTTGCTTGCGGAACTGCGCCGCCGCGGGGTGGAAACCGCTTATCTCACGTTGCACGTCGGCGCCGGCACGTTCCAGCCGGTGCGGGTGCGGGATCTCGCCGAGCACGAGATGCACAGCGAGTGGTATCACGTGCCGCCGGAAACCGCGCAGGCGGTCGCGGACGCCCGCTCCCGCGGCGGGCGCGTCGTCGCGGTGGGCACGACCAGCCTCCGCGCGCTTGAAACCGCCGCGGCGTCCGGCGAGCTCAAGGCGGGTTACGGCGAAACGAAGCTCTTCATCATGCCCGGTTACAGGTTCAGGATCGTCGAGCGGCTGGTCACCAACTTTCATCTCCCCGGATCGACGCTGCTGATGCTGGTTTCGGCGTTCGGCGGCATGGATAATGTCCGGCGCGCCTACCGGCATGCGATCGAACGCCGTTACCGGTTCTTCAGTTACGGCGACGCGATGCTGATCGAAAGACAGAATATGCAACCGCAGACGAGCGCGGACAAGCGCAGATAGAATCGCGAATTTCCCGAAACCCGGCGGCGCTCGAGAGGCTCGTTATCCCTTGAGCGACCCAGCCCGCCTCCGGGGTGGAAAGAACGCCGCAGATGCTAACGTACGCCAAGTTGTCACGTTGCGTACGTATCGGAGCCGGGTTAAGATGGCGGCTGCTACTACAAGGGCTACTCGCAATGGCTATCACAGCAACCAGGCTCAGGTCCGACCTTTACCGCGTGATCGACGAGGTTATCAGGAAGGGCGTGCCGGTCGAGGTTGAATTACGTGGCAGGAAGGTGCGTATCGTGCCTGCCGAGCCGCGCGACAAGCTCGCCAATCTGGTCAAAAGGCCCGGCGTCATCGTGGGCGATTCCGGCCGTGTTGCGCGGGTCACGGCCTTCGACGAGAAGAAGTGGCGCAGGAAATGGGACAGGCGTCTGAAATGAGCGCTTATCTCGACACGCACATCACGCTCTGGCTCTATAGCGGCGAGACCGAACGCATCAGCAAGCGCGCCGCAGACCTCCTCAACCGGGAGCCGATCGGCGTCAGCCCGGTCGTCCAGCTGGAATTGCAGTACCTCTACGAGATCGGGCGCATCACGGCGCGGCCGCGATCAATTATCGCGGACCTCAAGCGGCGCTTGGGCCTTGCGGTCGAGGACCGACCGATGGGAACGGTCACCGAACGGGCTCTCGACCTGGCCTGGGCTCGGGACGCCTTCGACCGCCTGATCGTGGCGCAGGCGGTGCTCGACAACGCCGACCTGATCACGAGCGACCGGTTGATTCGAAAACATTATCCGAAGGCGGTCTGGTAGCAAGCAGCGATGACAAACCGGCTCTGCTACGGCGACAACTTCGACAACGGGACTCAATCGACCTGCCTCGCGTCGTGATCTTGGAACGATCTCTATTTGCGGCCGCGCGACTGGTACCTGTCGATCGATGTTCAAACGAAGCGTTACGTAATTGTGCTGCCGATCAATGGCCTGCTCGACATCGATGGCCGGGATCCGCGTAAGGCCCTCAAGCTGCCGGGCAAACTCAATCCATCCGCGGCTGATTCCTGATGCGGTTTTCAATCACAGCGACTGACGGCCTTGCGCGGCGCGGCGTGCTGAAGCTCGCCCACGGCGAAGTGGATACGCCCGCCTTCATGCCGGTCGGCACCTACGGGGCGGTAAAAGCGATGAGTCCGGCGGAGCTCGCCGGGATCGGCGCCCGGATCGTGCTCGGCAACACCTTTCATTTGTGGCTGCGCCCGGGACTGGACGTGATCGCCGCGCACGGCGGGCTCCATCGCTTCATGGCCTGGCCGGGACCGATCCTGTCCGATTCCGGCGGATTCCAGGTGTGGAGCCTGGGTGCGCTGCGCAAGATCAGCGAGGCGGGCGTCAGGTTCCGGTCTCCGGTGAACGGCGATCCGTGCTTTCTTTCCCCCGAAGAGTCGATGCGCATTCAACGCGTGCTCAACTCGGACATCGTCATGGTTTTCGACGAGTGCACACCGTATCCGGCTGAATTCGAGCAGGCGCGCGATTCCATGCGGCTCTCCCTGCGCTGGGCCGAGCGCTCGCGGCGCGCGCACGAAGGCAACGGCAACGCGCTCTTCGGCATCGTTCAGGGGGGAATGTACGAGGCGCTTCGCGACGAGTCGCTGGCGGGGCTTGCCGGGATCGGCTTCGACGGCTACGCCATCGGCGGATTGTCTGTCGGCGAACCCAAACGCGAAATGATGCGTGTCCTCGAACATACCGCGGTCCGACTCCCGGCCGACAGGCCGCGCTACCTGATGGGGGTGGGCACGCCGCGGGACATCGTGGCGGCGGTCGCGGCGGGCATCGACATGTTCGACTGCGTTCTGCCGACGCGCAACGCCCGCAACGGGTGGGTCTTCACGCGGCGCGGAGTGGTGAAGCTGCGCAACGCCCGTTACCGCGACGATCTTGCGCCCCTCGACGAGCGCTGCGGGTGCTACACCTGCCGCAACTTCACGCGCGCCTATCTGCATCACCTGCAACGGGTGAACGAAATCCTCGGGGCCCGGCTCAACACGTTGCACAACCTCCACTACTACCAGGAGCTGATGCGCGAACTGCGGCGGGCGATCGAAGCCGGGCGACTGGACGATTTCGCGTCCGCCGTCGAGCAGGATCGCGAGGAATCGTGTTAAAGTACAACAATTTCCGAACGCCTGCGGGCGTGTCTTGGCAAATCCGAGCGGAGGACAAACGTGTTGATCAACCAGGCGTGGGCGCAGGGCGCGGGCGCGTCGCAGGGCGGCGGCATCGAGAGCATGCTGCTGATCGTGTTGATGTTCGTGGTGCTGTATTTCCTGATGATCCGGCCGCAGATGAAGCGCGCGAAGGAGCACAAGGCGATGATCGATGCGCTGCAGAAAGGGGACGAAGTCGTCACCGCGGGCGGCCTGCTCGGCCGCATCAGCAAGCTCAATGAAAATTACGTGACGCTGGAAATCGCGAATAACATTGAGATCCAGGTGCAGCGCCCGTCGGTGCAGGTGCTCCTGCCCAAGGGCACTATCAAGAACATTCAGTGAGCAGCGGGCGGCAAGAAGCAAGCAGTAAGAGCCGCTGACCGCTCACCGCTTACCTGTTATCGCTAACCGGTTGCCGCTTACCCGAACATGAACCGTTACCCCCTCTGGAAAAACCTCGTCATCATCGCCGCCCTGGTAATCGGCTTCCTGTACACGCTGCCGAACTTTTACGGGGAAGCGCCGGCGGTGCAGGTCTCGCCGCTCAAGACCGGGCTCAAGGCCGACAGCGGCCTCATGAACCGCGTCGAGGAGGTGCTCAGGCAGAACAGCATCCCCGCCGAGGGCGTCGTTCTCGATCCGACCAGCGTGAAGGCGCGTTTCCGCGACACCGACACCCAGCTCAAGGCGAAGGACCTGCTGCAGGCGCGCCTGGGAGAGGACTACGTCGTCGCGCTGAATCTCCTGCCCAACAGCCCGCGCTGGCTGTCGTCCATCGGCGCGCTGCCGATGTATCTGGGGCTGGACCTGCGCGGGGGCGTGCATTTTCTGCTGCAGGTGGACATGAAAACCGCCCTCGGCAAGAAAATGGACTCGTTCGCGGGCGACATTCGCGGGGCGCTGCGCGACAGGCGGATTCAGTACACCGGTGTCACCCGCGATGGCCAGACCATAACGGTGCGCTTCCGTGACGCGGCCCTGCGCGACAAGGCATCGGTCGAAATCGGGAAACTCATGCCCGACCTGGAGTTGAGGACGCAGGATGATGCCGGTGAATTCCGGATTGCCGCCACGCTCAAGCTCGAGGCGCAGCGCCAGACGGAAAAATTCGCGGTGGAGCAGAACATCACCACGCTCCGGAACCGCGTGAACGAGCTGGGCGTTGCCGAGCCGATCATCCAGCAGCAGGGCGCGGACCGGGTGGTGGTGCAGCTTCCGGGCGTGCAGGATACGGCGAAGGCCAAGGACATCCTCGGGCGCACGGCCACCCTCGAAGTGCGCATGGTGGAGGCGCACGCGGGTGATCCGGCCGCGCGCAATTACGATCCGCAGAAGATCGAGCAGGCGATAGGCGGGCAGGTGCCGTTCAATACCGAGCTCTTCTACGTGCAGCGAGACGGCGCCAAGGAAGCGCTCCTGCTCAGCAAGCAGATCGTGATTACCGGCGACCGGCTGACCGATGCTTCGCCCGGGTTCGATGCCACCGACAACCGGCCGATCGTCAGCGTCACGCTCGATGGTCAGGGCGCGCGGATTTTCCAGCAGGTGACGCGCGAGGCGGTAAAGCGCCGCATGGCGATACTGTTGATCGACCGCGGCAAGCCCGAAGTGCTGACGGCGCCGGTCATCCAGTCCGAACTCGGTGCCCGTTTCCAGATCACGGGTTTCCGGAGTACCGTGGAAACAAAGGATCTCTCGCTGCTCCTGCGCGCCGGCGCGCTCGCCGCGCCCATGGAGATCGTGGAAGAGCGCACGGTGGGCCCGTCGCTCGGCGCCGAAAACATCCGCATCGGCTTCCATTCGGCGTTATACGGCTTCGGCGCGATCATGCTGTTCATGATCATCTACTACATGCTGTTCGGCGTGTTCTCCGTCGCGGCGCTCGCCGCCAACGTGCTGTTCCTGGTGGCGCTGCTCTCGATGTTGCAGGCGACGCTGACGCTGCCGGGAATGGCGGGCATCGCGCTGACCATCGGCATGGCGATCGATGCCAACGTGCTCATCAACGAGCGCATCAGGGAGGAACTGCGCAACGGCAACACGCCGCAGGCGGCGATTTACGCGGGATACGACCGCGCGTGGGGGACGATTCTCGATTCCAACGTGACGACCCTGATCGCGGGACTGGCGCTTTTCGCCTTCGGTTCCGGCCCGGTCAAGGGTTTCGCGGTGGTGTTGTGTCTCGGGATTCTCACCTCGATCTTCAGCGCGGTGATGGTCTCGCGCGGGATGGCGAACTACTATTACGGACGCCAGCGGAAACTGGACCGCGTCTCGATCGGGCAGGTGTGGGTGCCTGCGGGACAGGCCAAGGGATAAGGGCGGAGGGCGGAAGGATGAGGGGAAGATCTGTGCGGGCCTGTGAGGACTTCGGGATTTTTCTCATCCCTCATGCCTCATCCTTCATCCTTTGCGGGAGGAGGGTATAGCGATGGAGTTCTTCCGCATCAAGCGCGACATCCCGTTCATGCGCTACGCGCTGATCTTCAACGTGATCTCCATCGTCACGTTCCTGATCGCGGTGGGGTCACTCGCGACGCGCGGCCTCAATTTCGGCGTCGACTTCACCGGCGGCACCGTCATGGAGGTCTCGTACGCGCAACCGGCGGATCTCGACAGGATCCGCGATTCGATGGCAAAACTCGGGTTCACGGAGGCAAGCGTGCAGAATTTCGGCACCTCCCGCGACGTGTTGATCCGCCTGCCGGTCAAGCAGGGGGTCACCAGCGCGAAGCTCTCCGAACTCGTCATCCAGGATCTGCGCAGGAACGACAAGACGGTGGAGATGCGCCGGGTCGAGTTCGTCGGACCGCAGGTGGGACGCGAACTCTTCGAGAGCGGAGCGCTCGCCCTGCTCTTCGTCTCCATCGGCATCGTGCTTTATCTGTGGCTGCGCTTCGAGTGGAAATTCGGGGTGGCGGCGATCATCGCCAACCTGCACGACGTCGTGATCATTCTCGGGTTCTTCTCGCTCTTCCAATGGGAGTTCTCGCTGCCGGTGCTCGCGGCCGTGCTGGCGATCCTGGGTTATTCGGTCAACGAATCGGTCGTGGTTTTCGACCGCGTGCGCGAGAACTTCCGCAATCGCAAGATGCGCAGCCGCGGCGTGCCGGAGATCATCGACAACGCGATCACGCGCACCATGTCGCGCACCATAATCACGCACGCGTCCACCCAGATGATGGTGTGCGCGATGCTGATCTTGGGCGGCGAGACGCTGTTCTACTTCGCGCTGGCGCTGACCATCGGCATTCTCTTCGGCATCTACTCGTCGGTGCTGGTCGCGAGCCCGATCGTGATGTGGCTTGGCGTCTCGCGCGAGGACCTCGCCAAACCCGAGAAGAAAACGGAAGCCGAGGCGGTCGTCTAGCGCGGGCCGATCGTGGAAATCGTCGGCACGCTCATCGACATCGTCCTGAATCTCGACCGCCACCTGCAATGGCTGGTGAGCAACTACGGCGTGTGGATCTACGCCATCCTCTTCCTCGTCATTTTCTGCGAGACGGGATTCGTGGTGACGCCGTTTCTGCCGGGCGACTCGCTGCTTTTCGTGGCCGGCACGATCGCCGCCGCGGGCGGAATGTACATCCACGCGCTGTTTGCCGTGCTGGCGGTCGCATCGTTTTCCGGGGACAACACCAACTACTGGATCGGCCGCTTCATCGGCCCGCGGGTGTTCACGCGCGACAAATCGTGGGCATTCAATCCGGCCTATCTCGAGCGCACGCGGCGCTTCTACGAGAAGCACGGCGGCAAGACCGTCACCATCGCGCGCTTCGTGCCGATCGTCCGCACCTTCGCCCCGTTCGTCGCCGGTATCGGCCGGATGAGCTACGGGCGCTTCGTTTTCTACAGCTTCGCCGGCAGCGTGCTGTGGATCAGCTCGCTCACCTACGCGGGTTACTACTTCGGCAGTATCCCGGTGGTGCGACGGAACCTGACGCTCGCGATCGTCATCATCGTCCTGCTCTCGGTGACCCCCGGCATCATCGAGTACCTGCGTCACCGCCGGCGGCGGCGGGCGGTTGACGTCGTCGGCGGCGAATCCCGATAAATACGGTCGGGCGGGCGCCTACTCCTGCTTCATCGTTCATCAGTCATCGTTCCGCGTTGATCAGTACATCGCGCTGGCAAGCCGCCGGCGATACTCGCCCACCAGCTCGCCCTGGTTGCCGAGCAGCGTGAAGACCTGCAGCATGGTCTTGCGCGCGATGTCGTCGCGGAAGGAGCGGTCACGGCGCACGATCTCCAGCAACTCCTCGAGCGCGGTCGCGTAATCCCGGCCGGCAACGCGCAGGTTGGCAAGCTGCAGGCGGGCCTCCAGATCGTTCGCGTCACGCGCGATGCGCTGTCTGAGGGATTGCTCGTCGGGAGCGTCGGCGGCCGAGGCCGCGAAATCCAGCCGCGCCCTGAGGGCGACGACCCGGTCGTCCATCTGCGTCAACGGCGCGAGAGACTCGAGCAGCCTCCGGGCTTCGTCAAGCCGGCCCAGGGCGATCGTGATCTCGGCGCTGTCGATTCGGATGTTCTCGTCCTGCGGTTCGAGTTCAGCGGCCCGGGCGAGCAACGCGAGCGCCTGTTCGGCATTCTTCGTTTGCCGGTAGACCTCCCGCGCCTGCCGCCGCAGTTCCTCGGCGGGCGAGGGAACCACGCGCGCGAGAAATTCGCGCACCATGGGCTCGGGCAGGGCGCCGGAGAACTCGTCCACCAGCTCGCCGTTGACGAAGGCCTTGACGTTGGGAATGCCGCGCACGCCGAATCGCGCCGCCAGTTCCTGGTTCTCGTCTGAATTGATCTTCGCCAGCACGAACTTGCCCTGGTACTCGGCGGCGAGCTTTTCCAGAACCGGCGTGAGCGCGCGGCAGGGCGCGCACCACGGTGCCCAGAAATCGACGATCACCGGTGCCTTCTTCGAGCCACCGACGACGACCTGGTCGAAATTGGACGCACTTACTTCAACGCTGTATTGAGACATGCCAAACCCTTATAACCGCCGAGACGCCACGCGGCCGAGGAAAAACTACAGAAAATATAGCGGCAAAAACAGCCTGTTCAAGCTTGTTGCCGGCTACGGCGATGCGAATCGCCGCACGGCAAGAGCCTTGCTTGGATGAGGTTTCCTGCGTGCCTGGCGTCTTGGCGGTTCAAATCTTCCTCGCCAGGTCGGCGGCCTTGCCGAGATAGTTGGCCGGGGTGAGCGCGAGCAGGCGCTTCCTTTCCGCTTCGGGCAGCGGCAGCGCCGTGATGAAGGCGTGCAGGGCGTCGCGCGTGATGCCATCCCTGCCGCGCGTCAACTCCTTCAGCTGTTCGTAGGCCCCGGTGACGCCATAGCGGCGCATCACCGTCTGGATGGGTTCGGCAAGCACTTCCCAGCTTTCCTCGAGATCATAGGCGAGGCGCTCGCGGTTCGCTTCCAGCTTGTTGAGGCCTTTGAGGCAGGAGTCGTAGGCGAGCAGCGTGTGCCCGAGCGCGACACCCATGTTGCGCAGCACCGTGGAGTCGGTGAGATCGCGCTGCCAGCGGGAAATCGGGAGTTTTCCGCTCATGTGCCGCAGCAGCGCGTTGGCGATCCCGAGGTTGCCTTCCGAGTTCTCGAAGTCGATCGGGTTGACCTTGTGCGGCATGGTGGAGGAGCCGACCTCCCCCGCCTTGAGCTTCTGCTTGAAGTAGCCGAGCGAGATGTAGCCCCAGATGTCGCGGTCGAGATCGACGAGAATGGTATTGGTGCGTGCATAGGCATCGAACAGCTCGGCGATCGCGTCGTGGGGCTCGATCTGGGTCGTATAGCGATTGAATTCCAGGCCGAGGTCCTCGACGAAGCGCCGGGCGAGCGACTCCCAGTCGACCTCCGGGTACGCCGCCAGATGCGCGTTGTAATTTCCGACCGCGCCGTTCATTTTCGCCGTCAGCTTCACCTGCGCGATGCGTTCGCGCGCGCGCCGCAGCCGGTGCACGACGTTGGCGATTTCCTTGCCGAGCGTCGTCGGCGAAGCCGGCTGGCCGTGCGTGTGCGCGAGCATGGGCGCATCGGCAAGCTCGCGCGCGAGCGCGGTGAGCCGGGCGATCACGGCATCCAGCGCCGGCAGCATCACGGCGTCGCGCGCGTCCCTCAGCATCGACGCATGGCACAGGTTGTTGACGTCTTCGGAAGTGCACGCGAAATGGATGAACTCCGCGGCCCTGGCGATCTCGTCATTGGCGGCGAGCCGCTCCTTCAGGAAATACTCGATCGCCTTGACATCGTGATTGGTCCTCTCCTCGATCGCCTTCACCGCCGCGCCGTCGGCCTCGGAAAAGGCCCGCGCGAGCGCATCGAGCTGCCTGACCGTCTCCGGGGAAAACGGGGGTATTTCCGCGATCGCGGGTTCGCGCGCGAGCGCCTTGAGCCACTCGATCTCGACCAATACGCGCAAGCGGATCAGGGCCAGTTCGCTGAAATGGCCGCGCAGCGCGGCGACTTTGTTGTGATAGCGGCCGTCGAGAGGAGAGAGTGCGGTGAGAGGGGTCAGCGCCATCGGGCCGGTATCTGTAACGCAACGGCGATTTTAACATATTGCGGCGCAGTCCCGCCCGCGAAACAGGCTACAGCGATTGAACGCGCGACGCGCTCAGCCTAGAATGCCGTGTCGCTTCACCCGCTGATCGCAGCGCAGGAGGAAAAACAATGGAGAACGGAAGCTCTCTGGTGCGGCTCGCTTCATGCGCCGTGCTGCTCATCGCGACGGGATCGGCGGCGGCGCAAACCGCAGCGCCGCCGTGGAAGCCGGACAGGAACGTCGAAATCGTCATCCCCGGCGGCGTCGGGGGTGGACAGGACCGCACTGCACGGATCATGCAGAAGATCATGCAGGCGGGGCTCGTGCCGACGTCGGTGACGGTCATCAACCGGCCGGGCGGCGGCGGCAACATAGCCTACACCTACCTCAACCAGTTCATTGGCGACGCCCATTACCTCGCGACCGCCACGGCGACGCTACTTACGAACAATATCCTGGGAGTCAGTCCGCTCAATTACACGCATTTCACCCCGGTGAGCGTGCTTTACGGCGAGTACATCGGGTTTGCGACCAAGGCGGACGGACCGTTCAAGACCGGGAAGGATCTCATCGCCCGCATGAAGAGCGCGCCGGATTCCGTTTCATTCGCGTTCGGCACCAGCCGGGGTAACGCCAACCACATCGGCATCGCGCTGGCGATGAAGGCGGCCGGTATCGATCCCGCCAGGATCAAGGTCGTGATCTACAAGGCATCGATCGAGGCGACCAGCGCGCTCATGGGCGGACACGTGGACGTGGTGGCAACCCCCATGTCGACCTATCTGCCGGTGCTCGAAACCGGCAAGATCCGCATCGTCGCCATTGCCGCGCCGAAGCGGGTGAGCGGAAAGTTCGCGGACGTGCCGACCTGGAAGGAACAGGGGTACGACGCGGTGATGCCGAGCTACCGCATGTTCATCGCCGCCAGGGGGCTCGACGCCCGGCAGTTGCGCTACTGGGACGGCGTGTTCGCGAAGCTCGCGAAAAGCGAAGCGTGGCGGAAGGAACTCGCCGCGAACGAGTGGCAGGGCTCCTATATGAACAGCGCCGAGAGCCTCAAGTACCTCGAGGCGCGCTACGCCGAATACAGGAAAATCCTCATGGAGTTGAAACTCGCAAAATGACCACAGCCGCACAGACGCTCGCCGGGTTCGCCGTCGGCCTCGAGTATGATCAAATCCCTCCTGACGTGATAGAGCGCGCGAAGGACTGCGTGATCGATACGGTCGGCGCCTGCGTTTTCGGGTCGCAGCTTCCCTGGACCCAAACGGTCATCGGCTATGCGCAGCGCAACAGCGCGCCGGGCGAATGCAGCGTCCTTGGCACTCCCATCAAATTGCGCGCGCCGTTCGCCTGTTTGACAAATGGCGCCTCGGCGCACGCTTTCGAACTGGACGCACTGTGCGAGCCGAGCGTCGGCATCCATCCCGGCGCCGCGCTCGCCGTGCCGGGGCTGGCCGTCTCCCAGGGCCGCAAGAAAGGCGGCAAGGACTTGCTCGCCGCCGTGGTCGCGGGCTACGAAGTCCTCTACCGCATCGGGGACGCGGCCCGCCGGTCGATAGAGAAGATCGGGTTCCACTCGCCCGGTATAGCGGGCGTCTACGGCACCGCGGTCGTGGTCGGCAGGCTGTTCGGGCTCGACGCGGGACAGATGGCGAACGCTTTCGGTATCGCGGGCTCGATGAGCTCGGGCCTGATGGAGTTCTCCCGTACCGGCGGTATGGTAAAACGCCTGCATCTCGGGCGCGCTGCAGAAGGCGGCTTCATGGCGACGATACTGGCGCGCGACGGCTTCACCGGCCCCTCGGGTGTGTTCGAAGGAAAATTCGGATTCCTCAATGTCTTTTGCCGTGACGCGGACCCGGCGCGGCTCACCAGGGACCTCGGTTCCGTCTGGCACGTGATGAAAACCAAGATCAAGCGTTATGCCTGCCACTCGACCGCGCAGGTGCCGGTGACGCTCGCGCTCGACCTCAAGTCGAAGCACGCCCTGTCGGGCGACGACGTGGACCGGATCGTCATCGCGGCCAACGAGAAGACCGTGAGCCATCACGCCGTCAACGAGCCGCAGGACATGACGATGGCGCAATACAGCGTGCCTTTTTCCACCGCGCTCGCGCTTTACCTCGATCCCACCGACCCGCGCGTGTTCTCCGAGAAAATCATCAACGATCCGAAGATCCGCGCGCTCGCCGGGACCGCGCGGGTCGAGCTGCTCACGACCTCTTCAGACTACATGTCGAGCGCCTGCCGCGTGACGCTGCAACTGAAGAACGGCAAGGAAGTGTCCGCCGAAGGGCACGACTTCAAGGGCACGCCGACCATGCCGCTCACCCGCACCGAGCTCCTGGAAAAATTCCTCAAGCTCACCGCGCACCGCGACCGGGCGAAAGCTGAAAAGCTGTTTGCCCGGCTCGCGGAGGCGGAGAAGGTGGAGAATTTCGGTGCGCTCGATTTTGCGTTGTAGAGCAAGGGAACCGCCGATAAACGCCGATGGACGCGGATAAAATCGAGAAGCTGGCCCCAAGGCCCGCCCCCAAGCTTGTCGAAAAGACGCGAAGTACACTCAGAAAAAACAAGGAGAAATTGAAAACACGGATGAACGCCGGGAAGTGAGGTCCGTCTGTGTATACTCATGGTACACCGTCTCGCCGGTCCGAGGCGAAGCTTCGTCAGGATGTGACGATGGCGTGCAGGCGGCGTTCTCAAGCGGGCGTCGCAATGCCGAATTGAATCACAACGGAGGGGAGATCATTAAGATGATGCGCGCCAGAGCATTTGCGGTGATTGCCATAACGGCAGGTGTCCTGATCGGCGGGCATGCCCGTGCGGCGGAGAATTATCCGGTCAGGCCGGTGCGCGTGATCGCGGCGTTTCCGCCCGGCGGGTTCGTCGATTTCACCGCGCGCGTCCTGGCCGCTCCGCTCGCCACCGCGCTCGGCCAGCAGGTGGTGGTGGACAACCGGGGCGGGGCGGGCGGCATCGTCGGCACCGAACTGGCGGCGCGCGCGGCGCCGGACGGCTACACGCTCACGGTGGGCAGCGCCGGCACGCACGGCGTCAACCAGAGCTTATACCGCAAGCTTCCCTACAACGTGCTGCGCGACTTCCAGCCGGTGGCGCGGCTGGCGGATGCGCCGAGCATCCTCGCCGTGCATCCGTCGCTGCCCGTGCGTTCGGTGAAGGATCTTATCGCGCTTGCCCGTTCGCGCCCCGGGGAGATCATGTACGCATCAGCGGGTTCGGGCACGTCGACCCACCTCGCCGCGGCGCTCTTCCAGCATCTTGCGCGCGTCAAGCTCGTGCACGTCCCGTACAAGGGCGGCGGACCGGCAATCGTCGACGTGCTCGCCGGGCAGGTCCCGGTGACGTTCGGGACGGCGGCGTCTGTGTCACCGCACACCAAGAGTGGAAGACTGCGCGGGTTGGCGGTTACTGGAAGTAAACGCTCCGCAGTGCTGCCGGACCTGCCGACCATCGCGGAAGCGGGGCTCCCAGGTTACGAGATGCTCAACTGGCTGGGGCTGTTCGCTCCTGCCGGCACGCCGCGCGCGGTAGTTGAGAAACTGAGCGCGGAAGCAGTCCGCATCATGCGTTCACCGGAGGCTCGCGACCGGCTGAACGCCCAGGGCGCGGAGCCGTCGCCGCTCGGCACGGGAGAATTCGCCGCGTTCGTGAAAAGCGAAGTGGAGAAATGGGCCAAGGTCGTCGCGGCGACGGGCATGACCGCCGACTGAGGCACGTTGGCTGCGACAGATGAAAGTTTGCAGTCGGCAGTCATCAATCGTCAGTCGTCACCCGTCAGTCATCAGCAAGTAGTTTGCCGTTACTGCCAACTGACATCTGGCAACTTATGACGCCAGCCCTCGGGTCCGCGGGCGTCATTCGGCCGTCGCGCCCGATGCCCTGATCACCCTGCCCCAGCGTGCGACTTCCTTCCGGTAGAACTCGGTGAATTGCTCCGGCGTGCTGGTCATCGGTTCCGACCCGACCGCGGCGCGCCGCACGGCCACGGGCGGCAAACCGCATTGCTGTTCACGGGCATCGTGTATCCTTGCCCGGAAGAATGAGAATTCCCGTACCTGCCACCGGCCGTCACGGAGAGCGATCCCTTTCATGCCATCCCGTAGCCTGAGGGACTGGGCCCTGCTGCTGTCGCTCGTCGCGATGTGGGGTTCGGCATTCATGTTCATCAAGATCGCGGTCGTCACGGTGCCGCCCGCCACGGTCGCGGCGGGCCGGTTGATGATCGGCGCGCTGATCCTGGTGGCCGTGGTCTATGCGCGCGGCCTGCATCTGCCTCCGCCGGGCCGCGCGTGGATTCCGCTGGCGGCGCTCGCGGTGGTCGGGAATGCCGTTCCTTTCTATCTCATCGCGTGGGGGCAGAAGACGATCGACAGCGCGCTGGCGGGCATCCTCATCGCGGTCATGCCGCTGGCGACGCTCGTACTCGCCCACTACTTCGTCCACGGCGAGAAAACCACGCGCAACCGGCTCATCGGATTCGTGCTCGGATTTATCGGCATCGTGATCCTGATGGGGCCGGCCGCGCTGAGCGGCGTGGCGGGATCCGCGGGCGAAATCGTGGCCCAGCTCGCCGTGCTGTCGGGCGCTCTGTGCTACGCGGCCAACAGCGTGCTCGCAAGGCGGACGGTGAAAGGCAACGTGCTGGTGTCCTCCGCCGGCGTGCTGCTCCTCGCGAGCGTGGTCGCGCTGCCGTTCGCGCTCATCCTCGACCGGCCGTGGACGCTCGCGCCGGGTTTTTCCTCGGCCGCCGCGGTTATCTGGCTCGGCGTCGGCGCCACCGCCATTCCGACGCTGTGCTATTTCGCGCTGATCGGATCGGCCGGCCCGACTTTCATGTCGCTCGTGAATTACCTGAGTCCCTGTGTTGCTCTCGCACTCGGTGTCGCGATCCACGGCGAGGAACCGGGGCCCAATGCCTACGCCGGACTCGCCCTCATCCTGTCCGCCATCGGCTTGAGCCAGGTCCGCCGCCGGCCGCCATCCGTCTCTTGAAATCGACCGGCTGTCCCCCATCTTTAAAAATGTGAGATTTCTCACGGATTTGTCTGAACGAAGCCGGTATGTTGGTGTCAGCGTATCAAAGGGTGAAGCGTTGGTTTTCAGTACCGGCTGACGAGGCGCGAACCATGATGAACGTGATCTACAACAGCGACAACTACTACGTGGTCGAGTATCCGGCCCAGCATGCCTTCGAGCTCGTGGACAAGCGCAGCGCGCGCGGCACGTTTTTTCAGGGCGGCGTCGCTGACAAGTTCGCGCAATCGATGCAGGGCGCTATCGACGAGGAAGCTTCGGCCGAGCATATCGACGAGTTCCTCGGGAACTTCGACGTCCTTTTGAACGTCCCGGTCGTCTATCACTGACGATTCGCGACCGAGAATTTCGCAGCCGATCGTGTCGAGCGTAGCGCAGGGCGGTCGAGACACGGACGGCAGGTAAATCGCACCGCGACCGCGGGAAGAGTCCCGCTACGCTCGGTGCGATGGGGCAGGGCGATCACGAGTCCGGTTCCGGACTCTATCCGGCGCGTCACGCGGCCATCTCGACGACGGTGTAGTCGCGGCGCGGCCCGTTGAAAAAGCGCGTAAGAATCCGGTAGGTGTCGAGGTCGAACCGCGGCTGCGGACGTGATTCGCGCAGCTCTTGCAGGTCGGCTTCCGAGCGCGCCGTCCCGAGATAACACCAGCGGTCGAGCACGATGATCTCGGTCCTGTCTCCGGCCGGCGCCGTTTCACGCACGCCGATGCGGCCGCGGAACGGCCACGGCTGCATGCGCAGATCCGCTAACGCCTGCGCGAGGCGCAGCGCGTGCGTCTCCCGCGATTCCTTGCCGACGCAGGCACCGCGGCAGCGCTTGATCTGGTGGGCAAAACACGGACCCTGGCGCTTTTCCAAGCCGAGCAGGATCGAGCACAGTCCATGACCCGCCGCGATCTCGCGCAGTGCCTCAATGGCCGCCGCGCGCGACCGGAACAGGCCGTAAAGGTCGCTGAATTGCGCGATGTCGAGATCGCGCGCGCGCACCAGCCGTGGCTCGCATTCAGGATCGCCATTGCGCCAGTGCCAGGAACAAAGCTCCGCGGTGCGGCGCAGCCGCCGGTTGTAGACCGGGGCGAGCTGCTTCACGAGCCGCGATTCCTCGATCAACGCGCCCAGCTCTCCGGGTGTCTCGACCCAGTCGATGCGCACCACCTCGCGGGCGATTTTCATGTCCTTGTTGACGCGGTGGTCGCCGGAGAAATGCGACATCACGCGGGCGCGCAGGTTGACGCTCTTGCCCACGTAAAGCACCACTCCGTTCTGGCCGTGGAAGAGATAGACGCCCGGGCATTCGGGAATATCGTCGAAAACGTCGCTCGCGAGTCCCGCGGGCACGGTCGGCGATTTCACGAGATCGGCCGCCGCGCTCGCCACCGCCCCGGCGCCGAGCGCTTCCTGCCAGCGCTGCACCAGCGCCCACAGTGCGCGCGCGTCGCCAAGCGCGCGGTGGCGCGCATCGCACCGGATGCCGTGGCGCGCCATCAGGGCGTCGAGGTTGTGGCGGGCGTGCCGCGGAAAGAGCTTGCGCGAGAGCCTCACGGTGCACAGCACGCGCGAGCTGAAGCGCACGCCGGCACGCTGAAATTCATTGCGCAGGAAGCCGTAGTCGAACCGCGCGTTGTGCGCGACGAGCAGCCTGCCGTCGAGCCGGGCCCGCAATTGCGCGCCGATCTCGTCGAAGCTCGGCGCGAGCGCCACCATCCGGTTGGTGATGCCGGTGAGCGACTGGATGGCGGGAGGAATGCTGATGCCGGGATTGACGAGCGTCGACCACTCGCCGATCAGGCGCCCTGCGTTGACTTCGACGATCCCGACCTCGGTGATGCGGTCGTGCGTGGCGGTGGCGCCGGTGGTTTCCAGATCGAGAAAGACGAGAGGCCCGTCGAGCACTGGCGCTATCCCACCGGGTGCCTGCTCTCGATTTTATCGGCGCAGCTCTGCGGCCGCCTGCTGGCGCGGGCCACCGGTCATTCTCCGCGGCGCCCGATGGCGCGGGAGATCTTCTCCGCGGTCTGCTTCACCTGCGCCGCCCATGCCTTGTTAAGCCGGTCGGCCGGCGCCGACACCGACAGACCCGCAACCAGCCGGCCTTCGTCGTTGTAGATGCCCGCGCCGATGCACGACACGCCCTTCTCGGCCTCCTCGTTGTCCATCGCGTAGCCTTGCCGGCGGATTTTCTCGAGCTCGCGCGCGAGATGCTCCGGGTCGGTCAGGGTGTTTTCGGTGTAGCGGGGGAGGCCGGTCCTTTGCGCGTAATGCGCCGCTTTCTGGAGGCCGTCGTCGGCCAGGAAAATCTTGCCGACCGCGGTGATGTGCAGGGGCGCGCGGGCGCCGATGATCTGCACCACGCGCATCATCGAGTTGGTTCCCGCGGTGCGCTCGATGTAGACCACCTCGTCATCGCGGCGCACCGACAGATTGACGGTCTCACCCAGGGTCTGCTGCAGCGCCTGCATGTGGGGCAGGGCTTCCTGTCGCACGCTGATGCGGGATTTGACCAGATTGCCGAGCTCCAGCAGGCGGATGCCGAGACGATAGGTGCCGGGCTCGATGCGGTCGACCAGCCGGCTGTCCACCATGACGCCCAGGATCCGGTGCGCGGTCGATGGGTGGAGCCGGGTCTGCAGCGCGAGCTGTTTCAGGTTTACCGGCGCGGTGTGCCCGGCAAGCGTGTCGAGCAGGGTCATCATGCGTTCGATGACCTGGATCGATGACTTCGTTTCCTTTTTTGGCACGGCGGTCGCAAGTGGGTTGGTTTGGGCGCTGATTTTATAGGATGAAATTTGGCGGGACAACCAATTGAACTCCGAACCGGGTCGGACTTCCGCACCGCGGGTGCCTCCAGCCCTTTGTTTTCGCTAAACTATGCGGGAGGATTGAGCAATGGGAACGCGACCCGAAACCGATCGGACCGGAGCGCCCGCGGCGCGGGGCGCGAGGAATTACATGACTCCCGCGGGTTACGCGCGTATCAAGGAAGAACTCGTGCAATTGCTGGACGTGGAGCGGCCCGAACTGGTGCGGGTTGTGGCATGGGCGGCGTCGAATGGAGACCGGTCGGAAAACGGCGACTATATCTACGGCAAGAAGCGCTTGCGCGAGATCGACCGCCGCATCCATTATCTGACCCGGCGTCTTGACACGGCGGAGGTGGTGGATCCTGCGGCACGGGGCGAATCCGATCAGGTCTATTTCGGCGCGACCGTCACGTATTCGGCGGCGGGAGAGCAGCGCATCGTAACGATCGTCGGCATGGATGAATCCGATCCCGGGCGCGGGCGGGTGAGCTGGGTTTCGCCGGTCGCGAGAACGCTGCTCAAGCGCCGTGTCGGTGATACAGCGGTTCTGTCGACGCCGTCCGGCGAAGAGGAAATCGAAATCGTGGACGTCCATTATCAAGCTGTTACGTGATTGTCACCTGCGGATGACCCCGTCGTTCTTCTGCGCGGCTCTGGCAACGTGGCGCGCGGTTCATGCGCCGATCCCCGGCTCCGCGAATGGGACCGCGCCGCTCGATGCCATCGTCAAGTTGAGCATCAAGGCACTGCCCGGCGCGCGCACCGCCGATACCCTCGGCACCGCGCGCGAGGGCACCGGGGTCGTGATCGATGCGAGCGGCCTCATCCTGACCATCGGCTATCTGATCCTCGAGGCCGGTTCGATCCTGGTGGTGACGGGCGACGGGCGCGTTTTTCCCGCTACCGTCGTCGGTTACGATCACGCGAGCGGCTTCGGTCTCCTGCGCTCCGCCGCGGATGTCGCGCGCCGGCCGCTGGCACTCGGCGAAGCGTCCGCGGTGAAAGAGCTTACGACCGCGCTGGTCGCGGCGCACGCAGGGGCTGGCGGGGTCTCGCATGCGTGTGTGGTGTCGCGCCGGCGTTTCACCGGCTGGTGGGAATACATGATCGAGGACGCCATTTTCACCGCGCCGCCGCGCTACGAGCACAGCGGCGCGGCGCTGATCGACAGCGCCGGCCGGCTCGCCGGCATCGCCTCGTTATGGGTGAGCGACGCCGTGGAATTCGGAGTCGCGTTTCCCGGCAACATGTTCGTGCCGATCGACCTGCTCAAACCTCACCTTGACGATCTTATTTCAAGCGGGCGTTCCCGCGAGCCTCCCCGCCCGTGGCTCGGGCTCTATTCCGAGGAGGTCGAGGGTCATGTCGTGGTCACGCGCGTTCTGCCCGATGCGCCGGCCGCCAGGGCCGGCGTGCGCCGCGGTGACGTGATTCTGGGCGTGGCCGGACAGTCGATCGGCGGCCAGGGCGAGTTCTACCGCAGGCTGTGGGCGAGCGGCGCGGCGGGCGCCGACATCATGCTTCACGTGCTGCGCAACAAGGCCGTCCAGCGCGTCGTCGTGCATTCGGCCGACCGCATGGACTATTTGCGGCCGTGGCGCGGCGCGAACGCATAGACGGGACGAACGACAACGCGAGGAGAACGAATCATGCCCGTGCGCCGTCTGTCTTGCGCATGCGCCTCGCGCCGGCACGGGCCGGCGGCATGTGGCGCAAGCCCTCCAGGTACAGATCGATCATGTATCCCGCTTCGCGTGCGAGCGGCACGTAGTCGGGATCGATCACCCAGTTGTTGATCAGCCCGTCCACCAGGGCGTAGATGCCGACCGCGGCGCGGCGCGGATCGACCCCGCGCGGCAACTGTCCTTGCGCGACCGCCGCGCGGAATCCCCGCTCGACGTTCGCGAGGCATCCCGCACGCATCTCCCCGAGCCGTTTCCAGACCTGCTTCATCTCGTCCACGTACTCGCATTTGTGATAGACGATGTGGAACACGCGGCGGCACTGGGGATCGGTCGCGGTGCGCTCCAGTACCGCGACGAGCTTGTCGCGCACGTGGCCCAGCGGATCGCGCGCGGATGGATCCCATGCCGCGCATACCTGGTCCTCCATCGGCAGCGTGACCCGCGCCACCATGGCGCGGAAGAGGTCGGCCTTGTCGCGGAAGTGCCAGTAGATCGCCCCGCGCGTCATCCGCGCCGCCCGGGCGATGTCGTCGAGTGAAGTGCGCGCGACGCCGCGCTTGCCGAAGACGCGCTCGGCGGTGTCCAGCAGGGTATTGCGCGTTTCCAGCGCTTCGTCTCTGGTGCGTCGTACCACGTCATGAAACTCCGTTGCGTGAAGTTGAATTCCCACCTTGTACTTTACATACATACATGGTTGTATGTAAACTCCCGCGTGCGCCGCGATTGCGCCGCCCGCGGGGGCGGGCGCCGGGGCGCGCCGAAACCGCAATCGATCAGGACGCCATACCATGCTCAGGCTCCACATCAATGCGCAGTCGCTCGCCGGCATCGCGCTGGCATCCCTGCTGGCGGGCTGCAAGCCCGCCACGCCCCAGGGCGGGCCCGGTTTCCCCCCGCCCGTGGTGACGGTCGCCACCGTCGAGTCGAAGGACATTCCGGTCACCTTCGAATACACCGCGCAGACCGCCGGCTACCGCGAGGTGGAGGTACGGGCGCGGGTGACGGGCATTCTGCAGCGGCGCAATTACCGGGAAGGCGCCGCGGTGAGGAAGGGCGAGTCGCTGTTCACCATCGATCCGGAACCGTTCAAGGTCGCGCTCGCGCGCGCCGAGGCCGATCTGGCGGTGGCGGAGGCACGGCTCGCACAGGCGAAGCGGGAGGTCGGGCGCCTGCGTCCGGTGATCGCCGCGCGCGCCGTCAGCCAGAAGGAGTTCGACGACGCGGCCTCCGCCGAGCAGGTTGCCGAAGCCGAGGTCAAAAGCGCCCGCGCGCGGATGAACGAAGCGAAACTCAACCTGGAGTACACGCGTGTCGAGTCGCCCATCACCGGCGTTTCGAGCCGCGCTGCGGTCTCGGAAGGCACGCTGGTGTCGGGACCGAACGTCCTGCTCACGACCGTTACCCAGACCGATCCGATGTACGTCGTCTTCGGCATTCCCGACCGCGAGCATCTGGCATTGCGGCGCGACGTCGATGCGGGGCGGCTGAAGCTGCCAGCGGGCGGGCGTTTTCAGGCCGGCATCAAGCTCGCCGACGGCAGTCCTTATGCGCGTGCCGGCACGCTCAACTTCACCGACGTGCGGGTCAACGCCCGGACCGGCACCAGCGAGGCGCGGGCTGAATTCGCCAATCCGACCGGGATGCTGCGCGCCGGAGAGTTCGTGCGCGTCACCCTGGAGGGCGCGGTGCGCCCCGCAGCCATCCTCGTGCCGCAGCGCGCGGTGCTCGAGGGACCGCAGGGGAAATTCGTGTTCGTCGTGAACGCAGAGAGCAAGGCCGAGCCGCGGCCGGTCGAGGTCGGCGCCTGGAGCGGAGCGGGCTGGATCATCAATGGCGGATTGAAGCCGGGCGAGCGCGTCATCGTCGATGGCGTGATGAAAATCGGTCCGGGGGCGCCGGTGAAGACCGCGGACGGCAAGCCGGAAGCCGCGGCTGCCGCGAAACCCACTGCCGCGCCGCCGAAATCTCAATCGAAATCGCAGCAATGAGGTCCGCGTGATTTCGAGCTTCTTCATCGATCGGCCGATCTTCGCCGCCGTGATCTCGATTTTCATCGTCATCGCGGGTCTCGCGTCGATGCGCGCGCTGCCGATCGCGCAGTATCCGGAGATCGCGCCCCCGGTCGTCACGGTGCGGGCGGTTTATCCTGGCGCGTCCGCCCAGGTGCTCGAGCAGACGGTCGCCGCGCCCCTCGAGAACCAGATCAACGGCGTCGAGAACATGCTCTACATGAGCTCGACCTCGGCTGCCAACGGCGCCGTCGAGATCCAGGTGACCTTCGAGATCGGCGCCGACGTGGACACCGCCGCGCTCAACGTCAACAACCGCGTCAAGCAGGCGGAGCCGCGCCTGCCGCTGGAAGTGCGCCGCCAGGGCGTGACGGTGGAGAAGGGTTCTTCCTCCTTCCTGCAGGTCCTGGCGTTCACCTCGCCCGACGGACGCTTTAGTGACCTCTTCATCTCCAACCATGTGACGCTGAACGTGCTGGATGCGCTCAAGCGCATCCCCGGCACGACCAGCGTGCAGATCTTCGGCGCGAAAGACTACTCGATGCGCATCTGGGTGCGCCCGGACCGGCTGGCGCAGTTGAAGCTCACCACCGGTGACATCGCGCGCGCCATCAACGAGCAGAACGCGCAGTTCGCCGCCGGCAAGATCGGCCAGTCGCCGACCGGCGGGCCGCAGGAACTGGTGTACACGATCACCACCAGGGGGCGCCTGTCCGAGCCCGCGGAATTCGAAAACATCGTGCTGCGCGCCAACGGCGACGGCTCGCTGCTGCGCCTGAAGGACGTGGCGCGCGTGGAGCTGGGCTCGAAGGACTACGAGTTCATCGGGCGCGTCAACGGCAAGTCGGCGACCCTGGTCGGGATTTTCCTGCAGCCGGGCGCCAACGCCCTGGCGACCGCCGAGCGCGTGCGGATCGAAGTCGACCGCCTCGCCCGCAGCTTCCCGCAGGGCTTCACCCACTCGGTGGTGTACGACACGACGCGCTTTGTCGAAGTCTCGATCCGGGAGGTCGTGAAGACACTGGGCGAAGCGATGCTGCTCGTGTTCCTCGTCGTTTTCCTGTTTCTGCAGAACTGGCGTGCGACGCTCATTCCGTTCGCCGCGGTGCCGGTGTCCCTGATCGGAACTTTCGCGGGACTCTTCGTCCTCGGCTACTCGATCAATACCCTGACGCTCTTCGGCATGGTGCTCGCCATCGGCATCGTCGTCGATGACGCCATCGTCGTGCTGGAAAACGTCGAGCGCATCATGCACGAGGAGCATCTCCAGGCGCGCGAGGCGGCGATCAAGGCGATGCGCGAGGTCACGAGCCCGATCATCGCCATCGTGCTGACGCTGTGCGCGGTTTTCGTGCCGATCGCGTTTCTCGGCGGCCTCACGGGGGAACTCTATCGGCAGTTCGCCGTGACGATCTCGATCGCCGTGGTGATCTCGGGACTCGTCGCCCTGACGCTCACCCCGAGCCTGTGCGTCCTCATCATGAAGCGCGAGCACAGGCAGCCGGGACGCCTCTTCCGCTGGTTCAACGACTGGTTTCACCGCGTGACCGGCCGCTACGTCGACGGCGTCACGTGGATGATGCGCCGCGGAGCCATCGCGCTCGTGCTGTTTCTCGGGATGGTCGCCATCGCGGCGGGGCTGTGGCGCGTCACGCCGGGCTCGCTGGTGCCGGACGAGGACCAGGGTTACTACATCGCCGCGGTGTTCCTGCCCGACGGAGCGACCCTGGAGCGCACCGACAGGGTCGTGGGCGAAGTCGTCGATATCATCAAATCGAACCCGGCGAACGAGAACGCCGTGGCGTTCACCGGTTTCGATTTTCTCGGCGGCAGCTTCCGCAACAGCGCCGCCACCATTTTCGTCACCCAGAAACACTGGGACGAGCGCGCGGTGGCGACGCCGCAGCTCGTGGGCGAGTTCTTCATGAAGACCGCGCACATCAAGGAAGCGCTCGTGCTCGCTTTCGCACCGCCCCCGATCTTCGGCCTCGGCAGTGCCGGCGGTTTCGAGTTCTATCTCCAGAACCGGAGCGATGGCGGTCCGCAGCGGCTCGCCCAGGTGACGCAGCAACTCCTGGGGGCCGTCGCCAGGGATCCGATGTTCATGCAGGTGAACACGCTGTGGCGCGCGAGCGTGCCGCAGCTCTACGTCGCGACCGACCGCGAGAAGGCGAAGGCGCTGGGCGTGCCGCTCGACGAGCTCTATAACACGCTTGCCGCCACGCTCGGCACTTTCTACGTCAACGACTTCAACAAGTTCGGCCGCACCTGGCAGGTGCTGATGTCGGCGGAGCCGGCCTACCGCAACCGGCCCGACGATGTCGGCGCCGTTTACGTGCGTTCGGAGCAGGGGCGCATGGTGCCGCTGTCGTCCCTCGCCGACGTGCGCTATTCCTCGGGCCCGGATACGCTCGATCGCTTCAACAACCTGCCCGCGGTGAAGATCCTCGGCGCCACCGCTCCCGGTTTCAGCTCCGGGCAGGCGATCGCGCGCATGGAAGAGATCGCGCGCCAGACGCTGCCGCCCGATTTCGGCTTCGACTGGGGCGGCGCGTCCTACCAGGAGAAACGCTCGGGCGGCACGTCGGTGCTGGCGCTCGGGCTTGCGGCGCTCATGGTGTTCCTCATCCTCGCCGCGCAGTACGACCGCTGGTCGCTGCCGCTGTCGGTGATGCTGGCGCTGCCCTTCGGCACGTTCGGGGCGCTGGCGGCGGTGTGGCTGCGCAGCTTCACCAACGACGTCTATTTCCAGATCGGGCTCGTGACGCTGCTGGGACTCGCCGCGAAAAACGCCATCCTGATCGTCGAGTACGCCGTGCTGAAGAAGCACGAGGGCTTCACCACCTCGGCGGCGGCGATCGAGGCGGCGCGGCTGCGGTTCAGGCCGATACTGATGACTTCGCTCGCGTTTATCCTGGGCGTGACGCCGCTCGTGCTTTCGACCGGCGCCGGCGCGGGCGCGCGCCATTCCGCCGGTACCGGCGTGATGGGCGGGATGCTGGCCGCGACGTTCCTCGCCATTTTCTTCATTCCGTGGTTTTACAAGCTGATCGTCGACCGCAGGCTGTCCGACACGCGCTCGACCGCCGAGATCGAAGGCGAGGTCGAGCACCACCGCGAAGTGGCGCGGCGCGCGGCGCACGCGCCGCACCACCATCCGGTCGCCAAGGGAGACGAAAATGCGTAGAGGCAGTCCAAAAAATGCCTCGTCGTGTCCTGACACCCACCGTCATTCCCGTGCAGCTTGCCCCCGAATGCTCTTATCGGGGGACGGGAATCCAGTTTCATATTCAGTCAACCCGGATTTCGCCAGGCCGATTGTCACTTCCGTAATTGCCGCGGCGCTGCTTGCGGGCTGCGCGGTCGGGCCCGCGTACCAACGTCCGTCCGCGGAGTTGCCGCAGGCCTGGCCGCAGGGCGTGTCTCAGGGCAAGGCGGCGCCCGCGGAGCGCTGGTGGACGGTGTACGCCGACCCGGCGCTCGAGAAACTGGTCGATGAAGCGCTCGCGCACAACCGCGATCTCGCGCTGGCTGCCGCGCGCGTGGACGAAGCGCGCGCGCTGCTGCAGATCGCCGACGCCGCGGGCCTGCCGGCGATCGATGCCGCGGCGCAGCGCGACCGCACGCGCTCCTCGGCGCGCTCTTCGACGCCGCTGCCGCCCAGCGTGCCGCTCGAGCGCAACAGCTATCGCGCGCAGTTCAACGTGGCGTACGAAGTCGATCTGTGGGGACGGCTGAGAGGCGCAAGCGATGCCGCCCGCGCCCAACTTTTCGCCACCCGGGCCGCGCAGGAGACCGTGCGTCTCGCGTTGACTGCGGACGTGGCGCGCTCCTACTACGCGCTCGCCGCGCTCGACCGTCAAGTGGAGGCGACCCGGCGCACGCTCGGTCTGCGCGAGCGGAACCTGGGACTGCAGAAAGTGCGCAACACCGCGGGCCTCATTGCCGACCTCGATCTGCGGCAGCTCGAGGCGGAAGTCGCGGCGGCGCGCGCACAGCTTCCCGCGCTGGAACGCGGCCGTTCGGCCGAGGAACTCGCGCTGTCCGTGCTCCTCGGCCGCAGCCCGCGTGCAATCACGGAAGGTGCGGTCGCCCGCGGCGCGGACAGCGGTGAGCCGCCGGTACCGGTCGTTCCGGCGGGATTACCCTCGGAACTGCTGCTGCGCCGTCCCGACATCGTCGAAGCCGAGCAGCAGTTGATCGCCGCCAACGCGCAGATCGCAGTGGCGCGTGCGGCGCTGTTCCCGCGCATCCAGTTGACCGGTTTCCTCGGGACCGAGAGCGCGTCGCTCGGCGACCTCCTGTCCGCACCGGCGCGCGTGTGGCAACTCGCGTTCGCGCTCGCGCAGCCGATTTTCCAGGGGGGGCGCTTGTTCGGAGAAATCGAAGCGGTGAAGGCGCGGGAGCGGCAGGCGCTCGCCCGGTATCAGAAGACGCTGCAGCAAGCCTTCCGCGAAGTGCGCGAGGCGATCATCGCGCAGGATCGGGCGCGCGAAATCTACGAGGCCGAGGGCGCGCGTGTCGCCGCGCTCGCCGAGACGGTCCGTCTTGCGCGGATACGTTACGACGCCGGCCGCGCGAGCCAGATCGAACTGATCGACGCCGAGCGCAATCTCCTCGGCGCCGAATTGAGCCGCATCGACGCGCTGCGCGCGCGCCGCATCGCCGTCGCCGATCTCGTGAAAGCACTGAGCGGCGGCTGGCAGTAACCTTGGTGTGCCGTTACAGGACTCGCTTGTAGAGGCACGTCATTCCGGCAGCATGAAAAAGGGACGCGTCGTCCCGGCAGCACGAAAAGGGACACGTCATCCCGGCAGCATGAAAAAGGGACGCGTCATCCCGGCAGCATGAGCAAGGGATTTGTCATTCCCGCGGAGGCGGGAATCCAATTGCTCTATTTTTGATTGCTGTTTCTCTTTGCGGCCGTGGCGCAAGCGGCGTCTCCACCGATACCGGACGCGCCCAAAGGGGCGATCGACAAGCCGCCCACCAACAGATCTGCGTCCCCATAATTATTGCGGCGCGCCTGTCTACGGGGACGAAATCAGCGGGCGCACGCGGCAAGATAGGCGAATGCGCGTTCACGCCTGGCTCCTCTGACGGCTTCGAGCCCTATCCACCTCCCCAAGCCGGCCAATCCTGGGCACTGGTCGGATTGCTGTCGCTGATGCCGCGCGCGCCGAGCGTCTCGCCCACGCAGCGTGCCTGCTTG
>JACQOJ010000088.1 GCA_016202605.1 Betaproteobacteria bacterium | reverse complement strand
CGCGGGAAGGACACGGAGTGGCGCGGGAAGGACACGGAGTGGCGCGGGAAGGACACGGGGTAGCACGGGAATGACACGGGGTGGCACGGGAAGGACACGGAGTGGCGCGGGAAGGACACGGAGTGGCGCGGGAACGACAAGTCAAGCCGTCATTCCCGTGTAAACGGGAATCCAATTTTGCCCACGGCTGACGGCTGGATTTCCGCCTGCGAGGGGAATAACCGTGATGTTGGGAACGACAGTGGTAGGATAGCCCGACCACGAACGGAATTCAGACATGCGCATCGCCCTTGTCCTCGCCTCGAGCCTCGCGTTATCGGCCGGGTGCGCCTCGGTCCGGTATCAGGACTTCGAACTGACAGAGCCGCCCCGCAGCGCCGTCATCACCACCGAAGTGATCCTGGTCGAGACCAACGAGGATGTCGCGCAGCTCTGCAAGCAGCGCGGCGTCCCGGTCGGCGTCTTCGGCCTGCACGGCTGCGCCAGCCAGAAACCCGACGCGAACGGACGGCACTGGATCATCGGCCGCAAGCCCAGGGGCTGGCAGGACGAGGAAGCCGTGTTCGTGCTCGGGCACGAACTCATGCACAACCTCGGGGCGAAACACCCGGAATAGTCTTGCTCCCTCGCCGCTCTCCCACGCTGCGCACCAGGGGGCGTCGTTGAATTTGCCCGCTCGCGCCGCGCGCACGGGAAGAAGAAGGTCTCATTTCCCGTTCACAGGGCAAGATAGGTTGGGAGCAGTCGGGTATGATTAGGGCTTTGGAACCAGGGAGAAGCGGAGTGAAATTGGCAAAGTGGTTGAAGGCGGCGGCATGTGTGGCGGCGCTCGCGGCGGGAATGCATCCGGCGGGCGCGGCGGAAACGATCTTCAAGCGCGACGTCGAAGGGCGCGCGCTCAACTTCGTCATCCCCGAGGGCTACTGCATGCTGGATCGCGCCAATCCGAACGAAAGGCATCGCTACAACGAACTGACGAAGGCCAACGAGGGCCGCAACGTCGTCGTCGTCATCTTCGCCGACTGCGGCCAACTGGCGGCCTTCCGGAAAAACGCCGAGTCCAACCTGACCCGCCACGGTTACTACGCCCTGGTGCTGGCGGACAAAAGGCTCGTCACATGGGCCCCCGACTACAGCCGCGCGAAATATCTGGGCGATCTGAGTCCCTACGTCGCGAAGTTGAACGGCAAGTCGGTCGAAGACGCGGTTACCAAAGTCGCCACCCTGCCGCTCAAGGGCAAGCCCGGGTTCGTGAATCTCGGCATGCTCGACCGCAACGATGACGGCATATACACCGGCACCGGCGTCACCTACGAGGTCAAGGGCACGCTGTCGCGCGTCAACACGGTGTCGGCGACGACCCTGATCAAAGGCATCGTCGTCTCGGCGCACCTCTACGACAATTACACCGACGGCAAGAACTACCTCAAGCTCCTCGACCAGCAGCGCCAGCTCGCCGCGCGCCTCGTCGCCGCCAACAAGTAGCCCGCCGCTGAAATTGGATTCCCGATCCCCGACTACAGCACTCGAGGGCGGGCTTCACGGGAATGACATACGGTGAGATTGGATTCCCGTCCCCCGACTAAGACATTCGGGGGCAAGCGCCACGGGAATGACACCCGTGGACAACGTCCACGGTACAGCCGAGCAATTTGTCATGCCCGTCTATTTCGCCTTCAATACATCGCCAACGCCAGGTAGGGTGGGCCTGGGCCCACCGACGGCTGTTTCGTTGAATGGACAGGATTAACAGGATTTACAGGATTTGGACGGGGTCGTGCCAATCATGTTGATCATGTAAATCCTGTCTATTTCGCCCTCAATACGTCGCCGACGTCAGGCAGTGTGCGCCTCGGTTTGCCCTTCGGCCGTTTCGTCGAATGGACAGGATTAACAGGACTAACAGGATTTGTGATGGGGTCGTGCCAATCATGTTGATCATGTAAATCCTGTCTATTTGCGCTTGCGAATTGTAAACAGGGGGTCTTGCGAGATGAGAGGCGAACTATGTCTGAAACTTCATTGATCGTCGGGGCCGGGCCGGGTCTGGGCGCGGCGCTCGCGCGGCGTTTCGCGGGCGCCGGCATGAATGTGGCCGTCGCACGGCGCAATGCGGGCGCGCTCGAATCCTTGCTCCCCGAGCTGGGTCCGAACGCGCGGGCGTACGCGTGCGACGCGGCCGACGAGGCGGCGGTGCAGCGGCTGTTTTCGAGCGTGGCCGGCGATCTCGGACCGCCGCGGCTCGTCGTCTTCAACGCCGGGGCGTTCGTGCGCAAGGGCATCCTCGAGACCTCGGTCGAGGAATTCGAACGCTGCTGGCGCATCGGGTGTCTCGGCGGATTTCTTGTCGGGCGCGAAGCGGTGCATGCGATGCTCGCCGCCACAAGCCCGGACCGCCATCGCGGCACGATCATATTCACCGGTGCGACGGCGAGCCTGCGCGGGGGCGCCCGCTTTCACAATCTCGCGGTCGGCAAATTCGGGTTGCGGGCGCTGGCGCAGAGCCTGGCGCGCGAATTCCAGCCGCAGGGCATTCATGTCGCGCACGCGATCATCGACGGGCAGATCCGCAACGACGCGCGGCCCGGATACGGCATCGCCGAACGCGGGGCGGACGCGGTGCTCGATCCCGACGCGATCGCGGAAGCGTACTACCGGCTCCACCTCCAGCCGCCGAGCGCGTGGACGCTCGAACTCGATCTGCGGCCGTACGTCGAGAAATTCTAGAGTCCGTGGTACGTGGATCGTGGTTCGTGATTGTCATTCCCGCGCAGATACTGTCATTCCCATGGAGATGGGAATCCAATTACAGCACGCGTCACATTGGATGCCCGTCTACACGGGCATGACAGGCGTTTATCAAATGGGATGTCCGCCATGACTGTGCCACGTTGGATTTCCGCCCCCCGACAAGAACATTCGGGGGCAAGCCCCGCGGGCATGACACCCTTGCCTGTCATTCCCATGGAGATGGGAATCCAATTACAGCACGCGTCACATTGGATGCCCGTCCCCCGACTACAGCACTCGGGGGCAGGCTCCACGGGCATGACAACCCTCCGTCATTCCCGCGCAGATACTGTCATTCCCATGGAGATGGGAATCCAATTTAAGCACAGCGGAAATTGGATGCCCGTCTACACGGGCATGACACCCTTGCCTGTCATTCCCGAGGAGGCGGGAATCCAATGTCGCGCATGACGCGCCAGGCGCCGTGCTACAGCACCCCCGACAGCCCGCCGTCGACGTTGATGCAGCAGCCGGTGACATAACTCGCCGCGTCGGAGGCGAGGAACGCGATGACGTTCGCCACCTCCTCCGCCTCGCCCATGCGTCCGAGCGGCACCGTCTTCCCCGTCCGTTCGTAATGCTCCGCGACGCTCAGCTTCTCGCGCGCGGCGCGGCGCTCCTGCTGCTTCGACTTGATCTTGCCCACCGCGACGGCGTTGACCAGGATGTTGTCCGCGGCGTACTCCTTCGACAGCGCCTTGGTCAATGCGAGCCCGGCCGCCCGGCTGATGGTGGTGGGAAACGAGCCCGCAAACGGTGCCTTGGCGCCGACCATGTTGAGGTTGATGATGCGCCCGCCGCCCTGCTTCTTCATGTGCGGAATGGCGGCGCGTGCGGTGCGGATATGCGCGAACACCTTGATGTCGATGTCGCTTTGCCACGCCGCATCGTCGACCTTCTCGAACGGAGACTGGCCGGTGCCGCCGGCATTGTTGACCAGGATATCGAGACGCCCGAAATGCCTCACCGTCTCGGCGATGAAGCGCTCCATGTCGCCCGGCTTCGCGGCGTCCGCCACGACCGGCAGCACGTCGCCGCCCGCTTTCTTCAGTTCGACGACGAAAGCTTCGAGCACATCGGCGCGCCGCGCGCACAACGCCACTTTCGCCCCTTCCTCCACCAGCCGCTGCACCGCGGCGCGCCCGATGCCTTCGCTGCCGCCCGTCACCGCAGCCACCTTGCCGCGCAAACCGAGTTCCATGCCGTTCTCCCTTCTGCGATATGTCGGAAATTGGAAAGCGGGATTCTGACATAGCTCCGGGCATGGCGTCTGCTAAACTCACACGAATATGATCATCGCCGTTCCCGACGACTACCACGGCCTGGTTCACACGCTCGACTGCCTTGCGACACTGGCCGGCCACGACGTGCGCATCCTGCAGGATGCAGCGCCCTCCATAGAGAAACTCGTCGGACACCTGCGCGAGGCCGAAGTCATCGTGCCGGTCCGCGAGCGCACCCGCTTCACGCGCGAACTGATCGCGCGGCTGCCGCGGCTGAAGCACATCAGCCAGACCGGGCGCAGCACGCGTCACATCGACGTCGCGGCGTGCACCGAGCGCGGCATCGCGGTGACCGCCGGCACCCACGCCTCTCCCTACACCGTCGCCGAGCACACGTGGACGCTGATACTTTCCGCGCTGCGCCGCATTCCGGAAGAGACGGCGCTCATGAAGCGGGGCAAATGGCGCTCCTCGTTCAGCCTCGGCCTGCACGGCAGGACGCTCGGCGTTTTCGGCCTGGGAAAAATCGGCACCCCGGTGGCCGCGACCGGCGCGAGCTTCGGGATGAAGGTGCTGGTGTGGGGCCGCGATGCTTCGCTCGCCGCCGCGCGCGCGGCCGGCTATTCCGTGGCGGAAAGCAAGGCGCAGCTTTTCGAGCAGTCGGACGTGTTGAGCCTGTGCGTGCGGCTCGCGAACGAGACGCGCGGCATCGTCACGGCGGAGGATCTCGACCGCATGAAGCCCGACGCGCTGCTCGTCAACACCGCGCGCGCCGAGCTGATCGCGCCCAACGCGCTCGCCGCCGCGCTCGGGAAGGGACGGCCGGGATTCGCCGCGGTGGACGTCTACGAAAACGAGCCGGTGCTGAACGGCGATCATCCGCTGCTCAGGCTCGACAACGCCCTGTGCACGCCGCACAGTGCCTGGCTCGAGAAAGACACCTACGAACTTTATTTCGGCGAGGCGTTCCGCAACGTCGTCGCCCTCGCGCGCGGCGAGCCGGTCAATCTCGTCAACCCCGAAGCGCTTCGCTGACTCGTCGGTCGTCAGTCGTCGGTCGTCAGTCGTCGGTCGTCAGTCGTCGGTCGTCAGTCGTCAGTTCTTCGCGGCTCGTGGTCGTCATGCCCGCGCAGGCGGCACGTGTCATATCCGCGTAGGTGACACGTGTCATGCCCGCGCAGGTGGGCATCCAATTGGCAGTCCGCTGAAATTGGATTCCCGACGACTCGGGAATGACAGAAGAGTGTCATGCCCGCGCAGGCGGCACGTGTCATACCCGCGTAGGTGACACGTGTCATGCCCGCGCAGGCGGGCATCCAATTGGCAGTCCGCTGAAATTGGATTCCCGACGACTCGGGAATGACAGAAGAGTGTCATGCCCGCGCAGGCGGGCATCCAATTGGCATTACTACTGAAATTGGATTCCCGTCACCACGGGAGTGACCGTCTGGTCACCGGTCGCTGGTCACTGGTCACGCCTTTAACTTCCAGTCCCTGGGACGAAAGGCGGTAAAATGTAGCATTCACTTTGACGCCACCGACATGACAAAACTTTTCGATGACGAACTGAACGAGGCGATGGACCAGCTCTTCGACGAGACCATCGAAGCCCTCCAGCTCGCCAAGGCCAGCCCCGATCTCGACGATCTCGCCGCGACGTTCGCCGTGGCCCTGCTCAAGCTCGGGCTCGCCACCGGCTTCGTCGAGCAGCGACACCCCGGTTTCGCGAAGGACGTTGAGGAAAAACGCCAGCGCGTCATCGCCGCGCTGACGCAGAAGCACTGAAGGATAGAAGCGTCGTGCCGCGTGTAGGTGATATATGTCATGCCCGTGTAGGTGATATATGTCATGTCCGCGCAGGCGATGGGTTGTCATGCCCACGGAGGTGGGCATCCAATTGGCAGTGCCGCTGAAATTGGATTCCCGCCGGCTCGGGAATGACAGACAGACGTCAGCCCGCACAGGCGGGGATCCATAAGACAATGAAGAAAAGCTATTACGTCTACGTTCTTGCCAGCGAGCAGTACGGCACGCTCTACGTCGGCGTAACCTCGGACCTCGTGAAAAGGGTCTGGGAACATCGCGAAGGTCTTGTTGCGGGCTTCTCGAAGCGGCACAACGTCAAACAGCTGGTCTGGTTCGAGATTCATGAAGACGCCACGGCCGCCATAACGAGAGAGAAACAGATCAAAAAATGGAACCGCGCGTGGAAGGTCAATCTGATTCAGGCAACCAACCCGCAATGGCGGGACTTGTATTATGAGATTGCACAATAGGTATTCCATAAATTGGATTCCCGACTGCTCGGGAATGACAGAAGGGTGAAATTGGATTCCCGACTGCTCGGGAAGGACAGAAGGGTGAAATTGGATTCCCGCCTACGCGGGAATGACACAGGCTTGTCATGCCCGTGTAGGTGATATATGTCATGTCCGCGCAGGCGACGGGTTGTCATGCCCACGAAGGTGGGCATCCAATTGGCAGTGCCGCTGAAATTGGATTCCCGACTGCTCGGGAATGACAGAAGGGTAAAATTGGATTCCCGCCTACGCGGGAATGACACAGGCTTGTCATGCCCGTGTAGATCAAATGTGCAGCAGAACATTTGATCTATTGGATACAGAAAGTTGTTATGTGCAGTGCCGTGGCCAGGCTTTTGATTGCAAAGGAGACCGGTTGGCAATACTCAGCATAATTCTTG
>JACQOJ010000090.1 GCA_016202605.1 Betaproteobacteria bacterium | reverse complement strand
GCCGGAGTGCTGCGCATCCGATGTAAGACAAAGGGGTAACCAATGACCGGAGTGTGTCATGCATGTATAGACGGGCATCTGATTTCGACGAAGACCTGTCATGCCCGTGTAGACGGGCATCCAATTTTGCGATGCTGAAACTGGATTCCCGACTATTCGGGAATGACGGTCTCGTGCACGGGGATGACGGTCTCGTGCACGGGGATGACGGTCCCGTGCTCGGGAATGACAGTCTCCTGCACGGGAACGACGACGCAGGCTTGTCATGCGCCCGGAGCCGGCCACAACGCATCACGCTCTGCTGTTGAGACACGTTCAGCTTAGGAGGCATGCCGTGTACGTAATCCGCCTGCTGATGGTGACCATCGCGATCCCGACGCTGCTTGCCGCGGCAGGGCCGCTTTCCGCGCAAACGTATCCGCGCCGGCCGGTGACGATCGTCGTGCCGTTTCCGCCCGGCGCGGCGACCGATTCCTTCGCGCGCGCCGCAGGCAAGCGCATGGGTGAACTGCTCGGTTATCAGTTCCCGGTCGACAACCGTTCCGGCGCATCCGGCAGGATAGGCACGGATTTCGTGGCGCGCGCGGCGCCCGACGGCCACACCCTGTTGTGGGGCAGTTCCGGGCCGCTCGTCATCAGCCCCGTGTGGGGCGACAAGCCGCCGTACGACACGCTGCGCGATTTCGCGCCGATCAGCGTGTTCGCCAAGATCCCCTTTCTGCTGGTGGTGCATCCGTCGGTGCCGGCAACCAGCCTCAAGCAGCTTCTCGCGCTGGTGAAGTCCCGGCCCGGAAAACTCACGTACGCGTCGTCGGGAATCGGCGGCACTTCGCATCTCGCCAGCGAATTGTTCAAGTCGATGGGCAAGCTCGATATCCTGCACGTTCCCTACAAAGGCACCGCGATATTCGCCACCGAATTGATCGCGGGCCAGGTGGATATGGCGTTTGCCGGTCCGACCACGACGCTGCCGCACCTCAAGACCGGGCGGTTACGCGCGATCGCGATTACCAGCACGGTGCGTTCCGAACTCGTGCCCGAGGTGCCGACGTTGGCGGAGGCCGGGCTGCCGGGCTACGAGTTCACGCAATGGTACGGGCTGCTCGCGCCGGCCAGGGTGCCGCGCGACATCGTGAACATCCTGCACGGCGCGCTGCTGAAGTCGACGGAGGACGCCGAGGTGAAAAAGCGGGTCGGCATCGAGGGCGGCGCTTTCGCCACCGGCACTCCGGAACAGTTTGCCGCGTTCCTCAAGCTCGAGCTCGACAAGAACGCGAAGATGATCCAGGCCGCGGGCCTGAAGCGGGAATAATGCTCCGTGTCGCCGTCGTCGGCGGCTCGGTGGGCGGGCTGACGACAGCGCTTCTGCTGCGCGACCTGGGCCATGACGTGGACGTGTTCGAGCGTGCGACCGGCGAGCTTACCGGGTTCGGCGCGGGAATCGTGGCGCACGAAGCGAGCCTGCGCTACTTCGTGGAACGAGCCACGACGCGGCTCGACAGGATGACGGTTCCGGTCGGTACCTACCGGCTTCTCGACGGGTCCGGTTCGGTGCTCTTCGAAGAACCCGTCGCCTACCGCTTCATCTCGTGGGGGAGGCTCTACCAGGCGCTGCTCGGCGAGTACGGCCGCGAGCGCTACCATCAGGGCGCAGCGCTCGCGGGATTCAGCCAGGACGGGAGCGGAGTCGATTTACGTTTTGCGAGCGGAAAAGAGGATCGCTACGACCTCCTCGTGCTCGCGGACGGCATTCTGTCGACGGGCCGCCGGCGGCTGTTCCCGGGCGCAGAGCCGGTTTACGCCGGTTACGTCGCGTGGCGAGGCACCGTGGCGGAGCGCGACATCCCGGCTTCCGTGCTGGAGCGCATCGACGGCACGCTCACCTACGCGCTCATTCCGCACAGCCACATTCTGGTTTACCCGATCCCTGGCGCGGACGGCCGCATCGATCGCGGCCACCGGCTGTGGAACTTCGTGTGGTACCGCAACGTCGAGAAGGGCGCGGCGCTCGATGAGCTGATGACCGATCGCGACGGCTATCCGCATGCGTTTTGGCGGCTCCCGGGCCGGGTCGTGGAACGCTTCGTTCTTGAACTGAAGGCGCTCGAGGCAGCCAGCCTGCCCGTCGAGAGCGCCGCGGTCGTGGCGGCGACCGGGCATCCGTTCATCCAGGCCGTGATGGACGTCGAGTCGCCGCGCATGGCGGTCGGCCGCGTCTGCATACTCGGAGATGCGGCGTTCGCCGCCCGTCCGCATGCGGCAGCCGGCACGGCCAAGGCGGCGGAAAACGCTTGGGCGCTTGCCGACACGATCGCAGCGTTCCAGGGCGACCTGGCCGGCGCGCTTGACGCGTGGTCCGCCCACCAGACGGCGCTTGGCGCGAGCCTCGTCGTCCGTGCGCGCGACATCGGAGAAAGCTCGCAATTCCGCTGCGATTGGCGGCCCGGCGACCCGCGTCTTCGCTTCGGTCTCTACGAGCCCGGTGATTCGTCGATCTGGACGCGTGTGCCACGCGCCTCTCGCCTGAGCGTTTCGCCTCATACATAACCTTGAGTCCCCACTGCGTGTGTATCAATCGGTTGTATGGTCTAACGCGGTGGCGAACGGCGGCTTCTCTCGACCGCCTGGGGAGTCGCTGAGTGATATGGCTCGAGATCTCTCACTGCCCGTTTCCGTTGGATGAGAAAATATACAAAAGTCTTGAGTAAAACTTGGGACTGAAAATCTAACAATTTGTCAGATTTGCAAGAGTCATGGCTTTGCGTTCTAATTTTTCAAAACACGGGCACCACCACGCGCTGCGTTTTCAGGCCGTAGTGACCGCAGCCGAAGATGGATGCCTTGATCGAAGCTCAGCATTTCATCTTTCCGTACGGAGAGCAGGACCGTGGACAAGAGCGTGTTGTTCTCGTCGGCGTCCTACGCATGGGGGCTGGAAGGAATCTGTCAGCTCCATCGCATTCCGTTTGCCCCGAACGTCATACTGCAACAGATCCCGCCGCCGTATTCCCTGATCTCGTTCCAGCAGGCCGCGGATGCGATCGGCCTGAAGAGCGCCGTGCGGCAGGTTCCCATAGCCGAGCTTTCGGGGTTGCCACTGCCGTGCCTCGCGGTGCTCGTGCCGATGCCGCCGGCGGAAGCGCGGGCGGGCGATGCGGCATCCGATGCCGGCGATCAAGACAATCGGACACACTCATATCGTCTCGCGATCGTACTGCGCTGCGATGGGCAAAATGCGCTCTATATCGCAGAGGGCGAACAGCGCCCGTTGACTGCATCGATCGCCGATTTCGCGCGCGACTATGCCGGAATTGTGCTGCTTTTCGCGCGCGAAGCGGATTCCGCTCCCGTTGACGAAACCGGCAGGCCGGCCGTTGCACGCTTCGGCTTCCGCTGGTTCATACCCGAGCTTCTGAAGCACAGGAATATCTGGCGCGATGTGCTGCTCGCGTCGCTCGCCATTCAGGTGATGGCGCTCGCCACGCCGATTTTCACTCAGGTCATCATAGACAAGGTCATCGTCCACCACACGACCAATACACTGATCGTCATCGCCGTCGCGCTCTTCATGTTCATGGCCTTTACCGCCGGCATGAGCTGGGTCAGGCAGTATCTGGTGCTGCACACGGGCAACCGCATCGACGCGGTGCTCGGCACGCAGGTGTTTGAGCACCTTTTCAAGCTCCCGCTTCGCTATTTCGAACATCGCCCCACGGGAACGCTGGTGGCACGCGTGCAGGGCGTGGAAACGATCCGGGCCTTCCTCAGCGGCGCGGCGGTAACCCTGATCCTCGATGTGCCGTTCCTGCTGATCTTTCTCGCGGTCATGTTCTATTACAGTTTGATCCTGACCGTGATCACGCTGGGCGTGCTCGTCCTGATCGCGGCCCTGAGCCTGGCGATCACGCCGCTGTTGAGGGAGCGCATCAACCAGCAGTTCCTGCTGGGCGCGCGCAACCAGGCCTTCCTCACCGAATACGTGGCGGGAATGGAAACGGTGAAGTCGCTGCAGATGGAACCCCGGCTCAACGCGCGCTTCGGCGACTACCTGGCCGCCTATCTCGAAGCGGGTTTCCGGACCCGGCAGCTTGCCAACAGCTACAACGTCGCCGCGAACACCCTCGAGCAGTTCCTGACGCTGGCGATCCTCTGCATCGGGGCGTGGCTCGTCATGACGACGCAAAGCATGACCATCGGCATGCTGGTCGCCTTCCAGATGTTTGCGACAAGGCTTTCCGGCCCGATGCTGCGCATGGTGGGGCTGTGGCAGGAGTTCCAGCAGGCGAGCATCGCAGTGCATCGGCTGGGCGACGTGATGAATGCGCCGGTTGAGCCTTATTCCGTGAATCCGGCGCGCGCGGGGGAGGCACGGGGCAGGATCGAACTGCAGGACCTGAGTTTCCGCTACGCCGGGAATCTGCCGTCCCTGTTTCGCGGTTTGAGCCTTGCCGTGGATCCGGGCCAATGCGTGGCGATCATGGGCCCCTCGGGGTCGGGAAAGAGCACGCTCTCGAAACTGCTGCAGGGGTTCTACTTCGCGAGCGACGGGGCGATCCTGCTCGACGGGCTGGACGTGCGGCATTTCTCGGCCAACGAATTGCGCCAGCACTTCGGCGTGGTGCCGCAGGAGACGACGCTTTTCAGCGGCACGATCTTCGACAACCTCGCGCTCGCCAACCCGCACGCGACTTTTGAACAGGTGGTCCAAGCATGCAAGTACGCCGAGATTCACCAGACGATCGAAGCGCTGCCCAAGGGCTACCAGACCAAGATCGGCGAACACGGAGCAGGGCTGTCGGGCGGGCAGAAGCAGCGCATCGCCATTGCGCGAGCTCTGCTGAAGCGCCCCCGGATCCTCATCTTCGATGAAGCCACCAGCAGCCTCGATGAACCGACCGCGGAGCAGTTTGTAAAAACGGTGAACCGCCTCAAGGGCAGGGTCACGATGATCTTCATCGCGCATCAGCTTCCGACGGGTCTGAACGTGGATAGCGTAGT